>CACZRA010000126.1 GCA_902783395.1 uncultured Lachnospiraceae bacterium | reverse complement strand
CGTAAGCCTCTCTGTAATGACGTGTCTTAATATCACAGAGATCAATAAGGTTATATCGGAAACGGATTTTTCACTGATCACGAATACAAAAGACCTTTATTTTCCCATGTCGAAGAACGGAAAGAATGTAGTAGTTATTATGCTAGATATGGGGATATCGGGATATGTACCGTATATTATGGCTGAAAGGCCGGAATTGAAGGAGAAGTTTTCGGGATTTACATATTATCCGAATACGATATCCTTTGGTATGCATACAAATCTCGGAGCGCCCGCTCTTTACGGAGGATACGAGTACTCACCGGCCGCTCTGAATAAAAGGACGGATATGACCCTTGTGGAAAAGCACAATGAGGCACTGGAGGTGCTCCCGGTTCTTTTTTCGGAAGAGGGATACCGGACAACGGTGATAGACCCCCCCTATGCGGACTATAAAGAATGGCCGGATCTGAGGATTTATGAAGAATGGCCGGAGATAAACTCCTTTCATGCCCGGGGGAGGTTTACGGACAGAGCGTATTACACTACCGTTGAGAATATACGCCGGCGTTCATTTTTCATGTACAGCCTTGTAAGAGTGAGTCCCAAGGCGCTTCAGCCGTTCATATATGATGATGCCAAATACCTGCGTGCCGACAATCTGGGTGATCTGAGCTGGTCTCTCATCGCTTCATTCGGGGTGCTGAAAAACATGGATGAAATGACGCACGTGGAGGATACAGATGAAAATACGTTTATGATAATCGATAATGAGATAACGCATGAGCCGACCGAGCTTCAGCTTCCGGATTATGAGCTTACCGTGGATGTGAGCAACGGAGGACTCGAGAAGGGTTACAGGATCGATGAAGCGGGGGACAGGCTCACGATAGACGAGAATTTCCAGTATCATCCGAATGCGGCAGCCCTTCTGAGACTTGGAGAATGGCTTGATTATCTGAGGGAAAACGGGGTATATGAGAATACCAGGATAGTGATCGTGGGGGACCATGGTGAGTATATAGGGGATTTCCCTGAGCTGATAATGGATGACGGAACCGATATGGAGGGAGCGAATCCGATCTTTATGTTCAAGGATTTCGGAGACGGGGAGTTCACGGTATCCGATGAATTCATGACAAATGCAGACACGCCTGTGCTCGCCGCCGGAGGGATCATAAGTGATCCGGAAAATCCCTTTACGGGAGAAAAACTGGATGGACATCAGAAGGAGACAGAGGAGCAGTTCGTGACGGCTTCGCATAACTGGTCAACATATGAGGGACCGAATACAGCGGAAGCCACGAGATTTACTACTGACGATGAGCCGTGGTACACTGTACACGAAAATATTTTTGACAGATCAAACTGGAGCGTGGTGCCCGAGCCATGAAAGGAGAAGAACAGATGCCTAAGGTATATACCTGCTTTTGTACGGATATAATCCATGAGGGACATTTGAATATCATACGGGAGGCGGAAAAGCTGGGGGAACTCACGGTAGGCGTGCTGCCGGATGATCAGATGATAAGCTATAACCGCTTTCCGACAAAGACGACCGAAGAGCGTATGGAAATGATACGCGGCATTCCCGGGGTAAAGGACGTGATAGAGCAGAAGCAGATCATGTATGATGAGGTGGTGCGTGAATTTCGGCCTGACTATATAGTACATGGCGATAACTGGGGCGACTCTGCCATGCAGGCGATAAGAGCCAATATAGTGAAGCTTCTTGCGGAATACGGCGGTCAGCTTGTAGAAATACCATATACCCATAATGAGGGAGTGGAAAAGCTGGACCGGCAGATGAGGGAGAAGCTCGCCATGCCGGAATTCAGGCGGGGCAGGCTGCATAAGCTGCTCAATATGGTTCCTGTCGTAAAGACCCTTGAGGTACACAGCGGCCTTACAGGTCTCATAGCGGAAAAGACCATAGTAGCCCGGGGGGAGAAGATAAGCCAGTTTGACGCAATGTGGATATCAAGCCTGTGTGACAGTACCGAGAAGGGCAAGCCCGATATAGAGCTCGTGGATATGACATCCAGATTCCGCACGATAGATGATGTGCTTGAGGTGACTACGAAGCCCATAATATTTGACGGTGATACGGGCGGACTTACCGAGCATTTCGTGTATACCGTAAGGTCACTGGAGAGGATGGGCGTATCCGCAGTGATAATAGAGGATAAGACAGGGCTTAAGAAAAACTCCCTCTTTGGAACCCAGGTGGAACAGACTCAGGATAGCATAGAGAACTTCTGCGATAAGATAGCCATGGGAAAGAAGGCCCAGCTGTCCGATGACTTCATGATAATAGCAAGGATAGAAAGCCTGATCCTTGGTAAAGGCGTGGATGATGCCCTCGGGAGAGCACGGGCCTATGTAAAGGCAGGGGCAGACGGCATAATGATACACAGCAGGCAGAAAACACCTGATGAGATATTTGAATTCTGCGATGCGTTCAGGAAGGATGATCCTGATACACCGATCGTGGTAGTTCCCACGACCTATGATACCGTGACCGAGGAAGAGCTTGGCTCTCATGGCATAAATATCGTGATATATGCCAATCAGCTTCTCCGCGCGGCATTTCCGGCGATGGAGAGTACGGCCAGGTGCATACTTGAAAACGGAAGAGCGCATGAGGCAGACAGCAGTCTTATGTCGGTGCATGATATCATAACGCTTATAGATGAACTGTAACAGAGATCGGAGATAAGAAAAAATGCAGGTTGAAAGAAAGATCCTTTTGAATCCCGGCCCGTCCACCACGACGGACACCGTAAAGATGGCACAGATAGTGCCGGATATATGTCCCAGAGAAAAGGAATTCGGTCAGATAATGGATGATATCAGCCATGAGCTAGTAAGGATAGTCCATGGGAAGGATGAGGATTATGCCGCAGTACTCTTTTGCGGATCCGGGACCATCTGCATTGATGTGGCGCTTAATTCCCTGCTGGATAAGGATAAAAAGGCGCTTGTCGTGCAGAACGGATCATACAGCGAGCGCGCATGTGAGGTCTTGAGAGCGTACGGGATGCCCCATGTAGAACTGAAGCAGCCTATAGACTCTCCCCCGGATATCAGCGTGATAGAGGAGACGCTCCGGCAGAATGAAGATATAGGATATGTATACATGACGCATCACGAGACCGGAACAGGGCTTTTGAATCCGATAAGGGAGGTGGGAGAGCTGGCTCATAAGTACGGGGCGTACTTCATTACCGATACGACATCTTCCTATGCGATGATACCGATCGATCTGTATAAGGACAATATAGATTTCTGCATGGCCTCGGCACAGAAGGGCATAATGGGGATGACGGGGCTTTCATATGTGATAGGCAGGCGGGATATCATCGAAAAGTCAAAGGATTTTCCGGTAAGATCTTATTACTGCAACCTGTATCTACAGTACCACTATTTTGAGACTACGGGACAGATGCACTTCACCCCGCCCGTGCAGACCATATATGCCGCGAGGCAGGCCATAAGCGAGTACTATGAAGAGGGTGAAGAGAAGAAATGGGAGAGGCATCAGCGTGTAATGGCCGCGATACATAAGGGAGAGGATGAGATCGGGCTTAAGGAGGCGCTGAAAAGAGAGGTCCAGTCGGGGCTGGTATCGGCGGTAAGGTATCCGGAGGATCCGAACTGGGATTTTGATAAAATACACGACTACTGCTATGAGCGCGGTTTTACCATATATCCGGGAAAGATAGAACAGAAGGGGACCTTCAGGCTTTGCGCTCTGGGGGCCATAGATGATAAGGATATAGAGGCTTTCTGGGTGGTATTTAAGGAGGCTTTAGGGCAATATGATGTAGCTGTGCCCATACATTACAATGCGTGAGACAGATAGCTGCGAGAGATTCCGGCGTTGAGAAAGGGGATATGATCTGATGGAGTGCAACGGGATACTTTTATATATCGATCCGGGAACAGGAAGCATGCTGTTTACAATTCTTCTTGGCGTCATTGGCACCGGGATGTTTTTTGCAAAGAAGCTTGTGATGAAGATAAAGTTCAGGCTGTCGGGCGGAAAGGCAGATGTATCTGCTGATACCCTGCCTTATGTGATATTCAGCGAGAGTAAAAACTACTGGACAACATTTAAGCCGGTATGTGATGAGTTTGAAAGGCGCGGAACGGATGTTCATTACTGGACAGCATCAAAGGATGACCCGGCTCTGGAGCAGCCTTACGAGCACGTTAAATGTGAATTCATTGGTGAAGGGAATAAGGCATTTGCCAAACTGAATCTGATGAACGCGGATATCTGTCTTGCCACTACTCCCGGACTGGATGTGTATCAATGGAAGCGTTCAAAGAATGTAAAGTATTATGCGCATGTGATGCATAGCGCGGCTACTACGCTGCTCTACAGGATGTTTGGCATGGATTATTATGATGCCATCCTTACAACGGGAGATTTTCAGATAGAAGAAGTCAGGGAGCTTGAAAAAGTAAGGAATGATCCCAAGAAGGAGACTGTCACGGTAGGAAGCCTTTATCTTGACGGAATGAAGGAGAGGCTTGACAGTATGAAGAATAAGGAGGAACGCAGTGATGATAAATGCACTGTACTTCTTGCCCCGTCCTGGGGAGAGGCTGCAATACTGAAGCTGTATGGAGAGAAGATAATAGATGCCCTGATAAAGACAGGCTACAGGATAATAATAAGGCCGCATCCCCAGTCCATGAAGTCCGAAAAGGATCTGATGGATAAGCTGATGGCAAAGTATCCGGCAGGAGACGATCTGGAGTGGGATTTTGAGCCGGATAACTTTAATACATTATACAGATCGGATATAATGATCACCGATTTTTCATCTGTGATGCTTGATTTTGCCCTGGTATTTGACAGACCAGTTATATATGCGGAATATGAGCTGGATAAGTCTGTGTATGATGCCTGCTGGATAGATCATCCTTTATGGCAGGAGGAGACCTTCCCGAAGCTGGGAGCACCGCTTAAGGAAGAGGATTTTGATAAGCTGAAGGATATCATAGATGCCGCTATATCAAGTGATGTGTATGCGGCAGCCAGAGCGAAGGCTAAAGAAGAGGCATGGATGCACATAGGGGAAAGCGCGAAGAGGGTTGTAGATTTTCTTATTTCCAAATCTGAGGAGTTGAAGGATCCGGTTGAAGAGAAAAAGCAGACATAAGAATTTCTGACAGTTTTCTGCTGATGGATAGATTGAAGAGGATCATCTTAATATCGTCCTGCTCTGCCCTGCTGGTAGGGTTGTGTTGCTTTTCAATATACCTGAGTTCAGAGGAGATAAGTACTAAGGTATATTTCGTGTCAGATCCTGCATCGGCGAACTATTTATATTTTGATGAATTTGATCTGACAATATTTGGGCTCGACAGGAATGGGTGCACGTATTTTTTCCTTCCTTCTTTCATCCATCTAAACCGTATCGATCAGTCATTCAGTGAAAAAAAACTTCTTTCTGCAGAGGGTGAACTGATAGAAAATCCTCCGGATCATGAACAGGATATTCTTGTAGATGACGGTAACGGAAATCAAGTACCCTGGAGGATCGCTTTTCTTAAGTCCGAAAACCTTTGTTCTGTTTTTTTGGATTCGGACGATATGGAGGAGTTGACCAGAGAAAGCTATTCACCGATGGTCATAAGTGTTTTATCACCTGATGGAGACAAGATCTTAGATAAAAGGAATGCCTTGATCAAAACACGCGGAAATGCCACTGCAGGGGTTGAAAAAAAACCGTATGAGATCAAGTTTGATAAAAGAACTTCCATGTGCGGTATGAATCCCTCAAGGAAATGGGTGCTGCTGGCAAATTACTTTGAAGATACAAAGCTGTATAATAAACTTGCCTTTGACACTGCGGACTTGATAGGAATGGATTATTCGATCGAGTCCGACTGGGTAGATGTTTATTCCAATGGGGAGTATCTTGGGAATTACCTTCTGTGCAGGGAGCCGAACATAGGAAAAAGTGATCTGGATATCGGTAACCTCGAGGATCTTAATACTCCCTTCTGGGATTCATCACGCATTGTTAAATCCGGAGACCTGAAGGGATACAGCTATACGAATCATGTATCTCCCTTATCCGGCGGCTTTCTTTTTGAAAAGATCAGCAGCGATTACTATGAGGAAAAAAAATGCGGATTCAGTTTGGATGATTACTTCTTTTCGGTCAAATCTCCCAATAATGCGTCAGAGGAGCAGTTAGAGTATATTTCTTCTTTTACAAAACGGGTTGATGATTTGATCAGAAATGAAGCTGATGATTATTCTGATGTTATTGATGAGTATTCCTTTGCAAGGCGGTTTCTGACAGAGGAAGTATTCTTCAATTATGACGCATTCGAAAACAGTTATTACTTTTATAAGAAACCGGGTATTGACACATTATATGCCGGACCTGTCTGGGATTATGACAATTGTATAGGTAATGTCGGCGGAGATTATCAGAATTATAATAAGTCTCTTTTAGAAACAAAGAATATTGATGAGAGATACAAGCATCCCCTGGATTGGGATTATACTCTGTATGAAAAGGAGCCCTACAGATCATATCTGACAGGTGTATTCAGGGCAAATTTACCTGTTTTCAGGGGGCTGATAGACTATACTATAGATGATTACTATGGAAAGATCGAATCCTCCCTGAAAATGGACCGTATAGTATGGGGGCGGGATCAGTTTTCAAGCCATTATCTGGAACCGGCCAACGATGTCCGTTACGCAAAGTTTTTTCTGGCCAACAGACTCAACTGGCTTTGCCAGCGTTGGAATATTGATGCGGATT
>CACZRA010000125.1 GCA_902783395.1 uncultured Lachnospiraceae bacterium | reverse complement strand
CGCCATGGATCTTTCCGGACTTGAAGCCCTGAAAAATATAAGCTTTGAGGGGGACAGTGAGCTTGCAGGGATAAACGCCCTGAAGGAGGTTAAGGGCCTTACGAGGCTTGATATAAGCGGGACGGGAGTTTCGGATCTTTCCCCTCTGTCGTCGCTCGAAGGCATGTATGCGTTAAATATCTCGGATACAAAGGTCTCAGAGCTTTCTCCCCTGTCAGACCTTGCGGGACTTAAGGAGCTCAGGCTTAACGACTGCGGCGTGTCCACGCTTAAGCCGCTTGGGGAGCTTAAGGAGCTTAAGCTCCTTAGTGCCGACAGGAACAGGCTTGCCGATCTGAAGGGGCGTGGGGACAAGGAGGCACTGGAAACCCTGAGCGTTGCCGGAAACAGCCTGAAAAGCCTTGAGGGACTCGCGTCGGCTTTCCGTCTTAAAACCGTCATTGCATACGGAAATGAGCTGGTCTCCGTTGATGCGTTATCCTCATGTACCGGACTTGAGAATGCGGACCTGCATGATAACCTTCTGACAGATGTATCGGTGCTCGCAAAAAGCGCGGGACATCTGGTAAGGCTGGATCTTTCAGGCAACAGCCTTACGGATATGTCAGCACTTAAGGGAATGCAGAGCCTGATTAAGATCATCCTTGATGATAACGGCATAAGCGATATTTCCTTCATCAGGGACTCGGCGGCGCTTGAATACATCTCGGCGGAGCATAATAAGATAGCATCCTTTGAGCCGCTTGAGGAGCTTGCCGCCCTTAAGTATCTGTATCTTTCCGACAATGAGATACAGGGAAAGGTAAGGCTTGAGAACATGCCGGCTCTCAGCAATGTCTCATTGCAGCACAACCGTATAGATGAGATAACCTTCTCAAGCGAGGAAAGGGAGACAGTACTGGGGATCCCGATACATATAAGCTATATAGCGGCATATGATGATCCGCTTGTCACGATAAAGGATGTTTACGGTGAAGGCGGGATAAGTGAAGGATACCTGAGCTTTCCGCAAACTGAGGAAACACTCACTCTTTTCCGTCAGGTCTTTATTTCGGACTGTCCTTATGATGAGAGGCTTAAGCTTGAGGAAGCAGTCAGCAGCATAGAATATACGACGTCCGTACAGATGGATGAAAAGCTGGGTGAGAGAAAGGGAGAGACGGGGATAACGCCGGATCTGCAGGTGGATCTATGAATACTTATGAGGGAGAGAAAAACTACATATTCGTAAGCTACAGTCACAAGGACCGCAAAAAGGTGATGCCCATGATAGAGAGGCTTCAAAAGGACGGATACCGCCTGTGGTATGACGAAGAGATAGAAGCAGGGACGGAATGGCCGGAAACGGTAGCGGAGCACCTTGGCGGATGCGCGCTGTTCCTCGCCGTGATATCCGGTGAATATCTTGAATCCTTTAACTGCAGGCGGGAGATAGATTACGCGGTGAGCAAGCGGAAAGCCTTCATTGCGGTCATGCTTGAGGATGTGACGATGACCCCCGGTATGGAAATGCAGCTTTCAAGCGTGCAGTTTCTTAACAGGCATCAGATGAAGGAGGAGGCCTTCTTTGAAAAGCTTTACCAGTCGGAGCTTGTGAAGCCTTGTCTTGCCGATAAGGATGAGGAGCCTGAGACCGTTAAATCCGGGACGGAAAAAAGCGGCAGAAAGCTTTCCGTAAAGAGGATAGCGGCAATCACTGCCGGAGTCATCCTGGCAGGGGGGATCATCTTTTTTGCGGGCTGGAATCTGACCCATATTACCATTGCGGGGCAGCGGTACCTTTTCAATGAGCAGCATCTGACTATTGAGAATGCGACGCTTACACCGGCTGATACCGGAAAGCTACGGAGGTTTACGAACCTCGCTCTTATTAGCTTTGAAAACTGTGATTTTGCGGAAGACAGCGAGAATAACCTTGCTGAAATAAAAGGCAGTGTAAACAGCTTTCATGTTACGGACTGTACCGGCATAGAAAACTACAACTGGCTCGGAAGCATCCGGGGCACAAAGTGGCTTGAGATCAGAAATTCCGGATTTGATGATGAAGCGGTCTCGGAGCTGTGGTTTATGGGGATGAACGACCTCGTCGGTCTGGATCTGTCCGATAATAAGGACTTCTCAAATCTCGGCGGATTTTTGCAGAATGTAAATCCCGGTCTTCAGCAGCTGAAGGTGGCGGGTACCGGAGTTTTCAACCTGGCTCCGCTGAAGGATTTTGAGTCTCTTTACCTTATCGATATCGGAGGCTGCGAGGTCGAAACACTGGAGCCTTTGAACAAGCTTAAGAACGTGACCTTCATAGATGCGGATGATAACAAGCTGAAAAGCCTTGAGGGCCTTGAGGATATGTATGAGCTCGATACGCTTTCGGCAGCGGGAAACGCTCTGGAGTCGATAGATGCGATAAAGGATAATACCATGCTCAAAAGGGTGGATTTTTCGGACAACAGGATAAGTGACGTATCGCCTCTTGAAAAGAGCAGGATAACTCTGGAAAAGGTCTTTCTTGATAATAACGGTATCGCCGATATGTCGCCCCTTGCCGGGATGAGGAGCCTCAGCATGATAAGTGTTGACGGAAATGCGCTTACGGATCTGGATTTTCTTGAGGGCGCTGACGGGCTTGAGGTTCTTTCCGCAAGGAACAACGGGATAAAGGATATAGGTATGATAACGGGCCTCAGGGGGATAAGGGAGCTTTATCTTTCCGGCAACCAGATAGAAGGGGATCTCGTTTTTTCCGAGGACTTCGGATCCTGGAACAACAATCTGGATGACAGTGTAGGTGCAAGGTATATCCAGCTTCAGCATAATAAGATCAGATCATTGGAATTTCAGGGAAAGAATCCGTGGAGCCTTGCGGTATACGACAATCCGCTCAAAAAGCTTACCGGGTCGGAGGAGCCTGTGGAAGCCGAGATGCTTAAGGGAAGCGCGACCTTTGTAACGGGGGACGGGCATACGCTTGTGGTGGATGATTATGAAGAGGAGACGGAAAGGAAGGGCTCCATGTCAGGAACGGCTTATGCCTATATTTCATGGGATGCGGGGGGCAATGACATGCTGGGTATCATATCCTCCTTTGACAGGTATACCGATGTATATCTGTCGGGATGCCCGCTTGATTATCAGTCGCAGCTGGAGGAGCTGATAACCGGAGTGAGACATACGACAAATGACAGCATGGACGATATGATGGAGCAGGAGAGGACAAAGAACATGGATATCATCATGTAAGTTTTTTCCGTAACATATGACATAACTGTGTGTATAAAAGACCGGGCGGGATGCCCGGTCTTTTCGTATGAGCGTAAGGCCGGGGATCGCAGTTCACGCAGGGCGCCAAAGCGCCTTACAAAATATAAAGGAGAAAATATGAGGATAGCGAGAATGATAGAAAAAACCGGGGCGGAAGGACCGGGGATCAGATCAGCGGTATGGATGCAGGGCTGCCCGCATCACTGCAGGGGATGCTATGCGGTCGATACGCATTCCTTTGAAGGAGGAAGGGAGATCGGCGTTGATGAGCTTTTTGCGGTGATAAGCAGCGCCTCCCCGGAGACGGAGGGTGTGACCTTTCTCGGCGGTGAGCCTCTGGCGCAGGCCGCAGAGCTTGCCGT
>CACZRA010000124.1 GCA_902783395.1 uncultured Lachnospiraceae bacterium | reverse complement strand
CTCTTCGCCGGTATTATCAAGCTCCAGGACTCTCATTGCGCTCTCCCTGCTCAGGGCAAGAGCCAGCGCATGAGAAGGCATGAAGCGGTCCCTGTGCAGCTCTCCCAGCTCGAGTCCGGCCCTTACGACCTTCAGTCCCGAAAGGACGGGAAGTCCGCCGGACGGCATGAGGCAAAGCTTCTTTCCGAATGCGAAAAGCCTCTTTTCATCCGTCAGGGCAGCTCTCAGATCCCCATCTTTAATAACATCAGATACGAAATCAAGATATGGTTTTATCTCCTGCTTCTGTTTATTATTTAAGGGCAGCTCTCCGGCTCCGTGATATCCGTATGAGCCGTGGTCATTAACTCCGTCCCTGTCAAGGACCGCCATGAAATGTCCCTCACCGTATCCGTCCTGCGGCCAGATGCGTATCATCCCTCCCTCTGCTCTCATCCCCGGAAACGAAGAGACCTCCGCCATATGGAAATCCTTGTGCTTTTCCAGGAAATGAGCGGTCTGCTCTTCATTTTCTTCCTGTGAGAAGGTGCATGTGGAATATACGAGTCTGCCCCCGGGCTTCAGCATCACCGCCGCGGCATCAAGTATAGTCTCCTGCCTTTTCGCACACATGGCCGCGCTCTGCAAAGACCATTCCCTTACCGCGGTCTCATCCCGGCGCATCATCCCTTCTCCCGAGCAGGGCGCATCCACGAGTATCCTGTCGAAGGCTGCGGGAAACCTTTCCGCAAGCCGCTCCGGATCGTGAGACAATACAAGAGCATTCCTGATCCCCATGCGCTCTATATTCTGCGAAAGTATCGCTGCCCTCTCGCGCACAGGCTCATTCGCAGTCAAAAGCCCCTCTCCTGCAAGATACGAGGCTATCTGGGTACTCTTGCCTCCCGGCGCCGCGCAGAGATCAAGCACACACATCCCCGGACGCAGTCCGAGAAAGCCAACCGGAGCCATCGCCGACGGCTCCTGTATATAATAGGCCCCTGCCGCATGAAGCGGCGATCTTCCCGGTCTCGAATCCTCATAGCAGTATCCGTGTCTTTCCCACGGAACAGGTTCCATATCAGCTGATATTCTTTTCTCCCCGGCTTCATCTGTTTTGAGCGGATTAATCCTCAGGCCTCTTTTCGGAGCATCAATAAAGGACCTCAGGAATGAGTCAGCTTCATTCCCGAGATCCCTCCTGATCCTGTCTTCAAATTCCTGCGGCAGCTGTATTTCCAAGATCTACATCTGTCCCGCAGCAAGGAGTACGACACCGCAGATGATAAGGGCTACTCCCGCAAGCTTTCTTGCCGTGATACTCTCCTTCAGCAGCCATCTTGATATCAGCATGGTCCATACGTATGTGAGCGAGCCGAGCGGCAGCACTACGGCATACGGGAGAAACTGCAGAAGTACTATGCTGAGGCATGAGGATACGACATAGAGCACGCCGCCCAGATAGAAGAAAGGTGATTTTATTATATCTATCTTGTTTTCGGCACCGGATGATTTCTTGAGGAAAAAGCTGGCAAAGGATGCCACCAGGGTCTCTACAAGCAGTATCCCCGCTATCATAGGAAGGTTGGCTACTATCATTTGCTCGCACCTCCTATCGTGATAACGTCCGCAATTATAACTACGATCCCCACCAGAGACAGAGGGGTTATCGGTTCCGTAAGGAATATCGAGGAGATTATCAGGGCAAATACATAGCTCATGCAGTTCATGGGCTGAAGGACCGAAAGCTCTCCATAGCCCAGGGCCACAGTCATCACCGCCGCTCCTATCACATATACGATAAAGCCTGGCAGGATCTTTATGAAAATACCGAAGATCCCCTGAATGCTGGTCACCGCCGTGGCCAGATCTCCGAGATCAGCCATTTTCCAGAGGAATGAGCCGATCGCCAGGGTCAGCGCCGAGATAAGCATCAGCACCATGCCCTTCCAGTTTCTTTTTAATGATTCCAACATACCGTTAGCTCCTTCAGTCAGTTTCTTTTGCCCAGTACAGGGCTGCCTTGACGGCTCTTCTCCATCCCCTTATAAGCTCTTCTCTTCTTTCCGGGGGCATATCATGCCCGAACCTGCGTCCGAGCTGCCAGTTTTCCCTGATCTCGTCCCGGTCTTTATAGTAGCCCACGGCAAGCCCTGCAAGATAAGCAGCTCCCAGCGCCGTGGTCTCTATACACTCAGGCCGCTTCACATCGCAGCCGGAGATATCCGCCTGGAATTTCATAAGGAAATCATTCGCGGAGGCTCCGCCGTCAACCTTAAGCTCGTTTATCGTAATGCCGGCATCCTCCTCCATGGCCAAGAATACATCATACGACTGATAGGCGATAGATTCAAGTGCCGCCCGTATGAAATGCTCCTTTCTGCAGCCCCTTGTGATCCCGAAGACGCTACCGCGCGCATATTGATCCCAATACGGCGCACCGAGCCCCGTAAAGGCCGGGACTATATACACTCCCTCCGATCCCTCTCCGGCTTCTCTGGCATATTCTTCGGATTGCGGAGTATTTCTTATCATCCTCATTGAGTCACGAAGCCACTGGACCGCCGCCCCCGCCACAAATACCGAACCCTCAAGAGCATAATCCGGCTTCTCCTTTTCTCCGGCCGCTATGGTCGTCACGAGTCCGTTCTTAGAATACACAGCCTCTCCGCCGGTATTCATGAGGATGAAAGAACCCGTTCCGTATGTATTCTTCACATCTCCCCTCTCAAAGCAGCACTGTCCGAAAAGCGCGGCCTGTTGGTCACCCGCGGCTCCCGCTATGGCTATACGTCCGCCTGTCACGCCTTCATCCGTGTATCCGTAGATCATGCTGGAAGGAAGAACCTTCGGAAGAATAACATCCGGTATATCAAACAGGGCAAGAAGCTCCTTATCCCAGCAGAGCTCATGGATATTGTAAAGCATGGTCCTTGAGGCATTCGTGTGATCGGTCACATGAACGGCGCCTTTGGTCAGCTTCCAGATAAGCCAGGTGTCCACGGTTCCGAAAAGCAGCTCTCCCTTTTCGGCCCTTTCACGTACTCCCTCCACGTTATCAAGGATCCACTTTATCTTGCTCGCCGAGAAAT
>CACZRA010000123.1 GCA_902783395.1 uncultured Lachnospiraceae bacterium | reverse complement strand
TGAAGAAGCAGTTCGACCTTGCGAATATACCGAGACCTCACAAGCTGAAGGAGATGCTTGACGAATATGTGATAGGCCAGGATGAAGCAAAAAAGGTCATATCCGTTGCTGTTTATAATCATTACAAGAGAGTGCATGCCGACCTTACGGATACAAACGATACTGAGATCGGAAAGTCAAATATCCTGATGATAGGTCCTACGGGCTGTGGCAAGACCTATCTTGTGCAGACTCTTGCCAGGCTTTTGAATGTTCCTCTTGCCATAGCGGATGCCACATCGCTTACCGAGGCGGGCTATATTGGTGATGATATAGAGTCAGTGGTATCAAAGCTTCTTGCCGCATCGGACAATGATGTTGACAAGGCGGAATGCGGGATCATATTTATTGATGAGATAGATAAGCTCGCAAGAAAGAAGAATGCGACAACGAGGGATGTCTCGGGAGAGAGCGTACAGCAGGGGATGCTGAAGCTCTTAGAAGGATCCGAGGTTGAGGTTCCGGTCGGTGCGGGCAGTAAAAACGCCATGGTTCCCATGGCAAAGGTGAACACAAAGAATATCCTGTTTATCTGCGGAGGAGCTTTTCCGGATCTTGATGATGTGATAAAGCAGAGACTGAGAAAAGAGACCTCGATAGGCTTTGACGCCGAGCTCAAGGATAAATGGGACAAGGAGAAGAGCATACTGTCCAAGGTAACGGTCGAGGATATAAAGAAGTTCGGCATGATCCCCGAGTTTGTCGGACGTATGCCTATCATATGCACTCTTGAGGGGCTTACGGAGGAGGCTCTGGTAAAGATACTTAAGGAGCCGAAAAATGCTATCATCCGTCAGTACAAGGCTCTGCTTGAGATGGATGAGGTAAAGCTTTCCTTTGAGGATGATGCCCTTCTTGCCATAGCGAAGAAGGCGCTTGAAAAAGAGACCGGCGCAAGAGGACTCCGCGCGGTCATCGAGGAATATATGCTCGATATCATGTTTGAGGTGCCGAAGGATGATAATATCGGTGAGGTGATCATCACGAAGGATTACGTGGAGGGCAAGGGAAGCCCTACTATCAAAATGCGTGAATTCATAGTGCCCGGCATAGATAATGCCCGGACTTATCTCATAAGGTAGGAGCGGAGGATATGCGGAATAAGGACGCATTCCTGCTGGCAGGTTTTCTGGCTCTTTCGGATACGGCGGTAAAGGGATTCATAAAGGAACCGCCTGTCAAAAATTACGGCTTTGCGGGAAATAAAATGGACCGGTTCCCCGAAGCCGTTTCCATTGTCAGTGCGGCACTGACGGGGGTGATGGCGATCGCCCTGGCAGCGGCTCCCGGGAAGCTGAAGCTTCCTATGGCAATGATACTCGGCGGGGCATTATCAAACACCGCGGACCGTCTGATCCGGGGCTATGTCGTTGATTATATTCCAATGGGAAATAAATATTATTGTAATATCTCTGATCTGGCAATCTTTCTTGGCGCGGGGATAGGCAGCGTAGAATATATGCTGGATGATTCCGGGAATACCCCGGTATCCGGAGAGCCTGCTCTGACGGAATAAGCCGCAGAGGGAAGATGCTGCATCATATAATGTAATCACCGCCCAGTCGGGCGTTTTCTTCATCGACAAGATCCTGAAGTGTCACATTATCGACTACATTATCGATGGCCTCCTTGATCTTTCTCCACACGCTTAACGGAGATTCGCCGGGGGCGACCGGTTCAAGAGGCCCCTCCGTGACACGCAGTATATCGCCTACCGTGTACTGATCCGGAGTCTTCGAAAGTCTGTAGCCTCCCTGGGCACCGCGGATCGATCTTACGAAACCTGCCTTGTTTAATATTGAAATGATCTGTTCCAGATATTTTTCTGATATTTCCTGTCTTTCGGCGATCTTTTTTACGTTGATATTCTCGCCGGTATTGTGTAAAGCGAGGTCAAGCATGACCTTTATCGCGTATGTCCCCTTGGTTGAGATCTTCATATATTCCGCTCCTGCTGTGACTACGGGAGATAGTTTTGTTCCTACCAGTGTTTATGGTATATCAAAACATGCCCTTTGGCATGTTTTGGGCTCCTGCTGTAACTACGGGAGATAGTTTTGTTCCTACCAATGTTTATGGTATAATACCTACATATAGTATACGACTCAATCTATACTATGTCAATAGGATATAAAGGATTGAAAACATATAAATGCTTTTTACTTCTATAACATTTGCTTTTTTCCTGCCCGTTATCTTCCTGATCTATTGGGCAGTGCCTGCGAAGCTTCGTTATATAGTGCTGCTCATTGCGGATATAGTCTTCTACATGTACGGCGGTCCTGTTTTTATTTTGCTGCTTTTTGCCGTGGCGCTTGTTACTTATGCGGCCGGAAGATTTATCGAAGAGCGGGGCGGAATGAAGAAATATCTCATCCTGTCAGTTGTGGTCGTAATCGGACTCCTCGGCTTTTTTAAATACGCTGATTTTGTACTTGATACGATATCCTCCATTTGTTCCCTTGTCTCGATCGGCTTCAGTCCTTCCACTCTCAAGCTTGCCATGCCGTTAGGTATATCCTTCTACAGTTTTACGGCGATAGGCTATGTGGTGGATGTATACAGGGGAAAGATACATGCGGAGAAGAATATCCTGAAGTATACAGCTTTTGTGGCATTTTTCCCTACCGTTATGTCGGGGCCTATAAACAGAGCGGATGATATACTTCCATTTATCAATGAGCCTCCGGCCTTTGATTATGATGAGGCGTCGACAGGGCTGAGGCAGATGCTGTGGGGCTTTTTCAAGAAGCTCATAGTGGCTGATACTCTGGCGAGATATGCGGATTTTGTTTTTGATAATGCAAGGGCATATTTCGGGCTGACGTTGATAACGGCTACTGTTTTTTATACCTTCCAGATATATTGCGATTTCTCGGGATATTCCGACATAGCTATGGGAACGGCAAAGCTTCTGGGGATCCGCTGCAGGGACAATTTCAAAAGTCCGTATTATTCGAGATCCGACAAGGAGTTCTGGACCAGATGGCATATATCGCTTTCTTCGTGGTTCCGGGACTATGTATATATCCCTTTGGGAGGGAGCAGAGTGTCAGAGGTAAGACACTATGTTAATCTTATGTTAACCATGCTTCTTTCCGGACTCTGGCACGGAGCGGACTGGTCCTTTGTTATGTGGGGCGGTCTGCACGGGATATATCAGGTCGTGGAGGATTTCTGCCATAAGCATCTTTCCAGGAAGGAAAACAGAGGGAAGAAGGAGAGGGATATTGTAAGGAGCGTTCCATGGAACATAGGACACGGGATACTCACCTTCGGCATGGTCTCCTTTGCCTGGAGCTTTTTCAGGGCGAATAACACATCGGATGCAATATACATAGCGTCGCATATGCCGAGGGGGCTCGGACATATCGCGGGCTCATATATCATGATGCTGAACAATATGCAGCTTGACGGATATAAGTTGGCCTGGATACTGTCGCTTATCGCGGTGCTTATGATAGTTGATTTTGTAGGACTTAAGCATGATATATTCGAACTGTTCGGAAAGCTGCCGCTTGTTCCGAGATGGATAATATATACAGCGCTGACGGTATTTGTGATAGTGCTGACATTGAATGGAGGCCAGCACCAGGAGTTTATCTATTTTCAATTTTAGTGATAAAGCCCTGTCACCATGGAAGCTCAGATTCCGGGCTTGCCCGGATATCTGAGCATCCATGAGTGACGCTGATATAAATATGTTAAGAAAATTTATTATAAAATGCATAGTGTTTGCGATGATACTGGGTGTTATCTTCATCCCGTTCTCGGTCGTAGTGGACCCGTTTAACGTCTTCCACGCTTCCGCGCCGAGAAACAACGGCGTGGAGCCTAACAAGAACTACCTGAAGATGCACAATGTCCTGAATCATCCGGATAAATATGATTCCTTCCTTTTCGGCTCGTCGAGGGTAGGCTTCATTGATGTGGAAAAAATGAATGACGGCACCTACTATGACATGATGTACTCCGAAGGGACGCCCGCTGAGCACTATGAAAATCTGAAGGACATGATAGAGCGCGGGATCATCCCTAAGAACGTGACAGTAGGTCTTGATGATATCTCTTATTTTGTCGATCCGGACTTCCACCAGAACCAGCTCTACCGCCTTCCTTTCCCATGGGACGGTACGCTGACGGATAAGGCCGGGTTCTTTTTGAGATATTTTGATCTTATAACGCTTTCTCAGTCCATAGAGGTCATGGAGGAGCACAGGGAAAAGAAAAAGGACAATGATCCGGATTATCTTATGAGGCTCCTTGATACGGGAACCGAGAATCTTGACATCCCTCCGGCCTTTAATTACGAAGGTGCGAAGGCGTGGTGGTCTGATTATTATTATCCCAGAGAGCAGTCGCTGGATGATATAAAGAAGATAGTTGATCTTTGCGATGAATATAATATTAATCTCAGAGTGTTTACCAATCCGATGCATGCCATGACCTATGCCAAGGCTATGGATAACGGTTATCTGGTATTTCTGGAGGAACTGGCGGATATTACTCCGTATTGGAATTTTTCAGGCTTTAATGACATTACGCTTGATTATTCGAATTACTATGAGACGTCGCATTACTGTCCTGCGGTAGGAGACAGGATCATAGACACCGTCTATAACGGAAAGACGGAAGATCAGCTCCTGGATGAGGGCTTCGGCATGTATGTGACTAAGGACAACGTTTCCAACCTGATGCAGATACTTAATGATCAGGCTGTGAATTATGACCTTCCTGTCAATACATATGCCGATACGATAAACAGGACCTTTGACGAAGAATAAGGCCGTACGGGCGCTGTGAGTGCGTCCGTACGGGTCGGCAACGGGAGGAATGCAATGAAGTTTACCAAGATGCATGGGTGTGGAAATGATTACATCTACGTCTACACCGGAACGGAGTATATTAATGACGAGGATAAGCCCCGGCTTGCAGAAAGGCTCTCTGACAGGCATACGGGCATCGGTTCGGACGGACTTATATTTATCAACCCTGTTGACGGGGCAGACTTTGAGATGGAGATGTACAACTCAGACGGCTCTAAGGGCGCGATGTGCGGAAACGGGATAAGATGCGTGGGAAAGTACGTCTACGACCACTCTCTGACCGACAAGACTACGCTGGATATACTGACGGGGGCGGGGGTAAAGCGGCTTGAGCTTAAGGTTGAGAACGGAATGGCTGTC
>CACZRA010000122.1 GCA_902783395.1 uncultured Lachnospiraceae bacterium | reverse complement strand
CGTTTTTCTCGGAGTTGTTACCCCGCTGAATGTTGTTATCTTCACTGTGGTGGGAGCGCTCTTTCTTATCGGAGGCAGGATGATCCAAAACCAGCTTGAGGTACAGAAGGTGGAGACCGCTGTTGCCGAGGAGGAGGTATCCGCCGAAGAGATCAGAAAGCCCGAAAACGTTGTATCGCTTCTTTCGGTCGATCCCATCGAGCTGGAATTCGGTTACGGTATCATTCCTCTGGCTGATGTCAATCAGGGCGGAGACCTGCTCGACAGAGTAGTAATGATAAGAAGACAGATAGCTCTTGAGATGGGTACAGTAGTCCCTATCATCCGTCTGAGAGATAACATACAGCTCAATCCCAATCAGTACATCATAAAGATCAAGGGTGTACAGGTTGCCGACGGCGAGATAATGTTCGATCATTATATGGCCATGAATCCGGGCTATGTAGAGGAGGAGATCACCGGTATAGAGACGGAGGAGCCGTCCTTCCATCTTCCTGCGATCTGGATCACGGAGGGACAGAGGGAGCGGGCCGAATCAATGGGGTACACCGTTGTGGATCCTCCATCCATCATAGCCACGCATCTGACCGAGGTCATAAGGACTCATATAGCAGAGCTTCTGACAAGACAGGATACACAGAACCTTATCGACAATCTGAAAGAATCAAACCCTTCGGTGGTAGAGGAGCTTACCCCGAAGCTGCTTGGGCTTGGTGAGATCCAGAAGGTATTGCAGAACCTTCTGGAGGAGGGTGTTTCGATAAGGGATCTGCTGACTATCTTTGAGACCCTTGCGGATTATGCCGCGACTACAAGAGATACGGATGTTCTGACTGAATACGTAAGACAGGCCTTAAAGAGAGCGATCAGCGCAAGATATTTTGATCCCGGTGAGATAACACAGGTTGTCACTTTGGATCCCAAGATAGAGCAGGAGATAATGAACTCCGTAAAACAGACCGAAACAGGAGCTTATCTTACGCTTGACCCGGCAAGGACCAAGGCTATCATTGATGCAACGGGAGAGGCACTTAAGCAGCTGGACGACCTGGGACGAAATGAGATTGTCGTTACATCACCGATCGTCCGTATCTATTTCAAAAAGCTGACACAGGACTATTTTGATGAACTGGTCGTAGTATCGTATAATGAGATAGAAAATGATGTTGAACTGAAAAGCCTTCAGATGATCACGTGCTGATGAGTTTTCTTTCAAACAGGAAGCCGGTAAAGCAGACGTTACCGGCATTCCATGATCCTGTCGGAGGAAGCCTTCGGGATTTCTCCTCAGGATGCCGCATAGAGTGCGGTATACAGAGGTAGGAATGATAATCAAGAAATTTACCGGCAAAACAGAAGATGAGGCAGTAAAGGCGGCACAGACGGAGCTTGGCGCCCAGGCTGTCATCATGAATGTTAAAAAAACAAAAAAGAGGGGGCTTGCCGGCCTCTTTTCAAGGCCGTTCGTAGAAGTGACCGCGGCGATAGAGGAGGAAAAGAGCGACTTAGGCGTTGCTCTTCCAAAGCTTGATCCGTCAAAACAAAGGGAAAAGAATGAGACGCCCGGGACTTCCGCAGGTTCCGGTGCTGCGACTCCGCCGGCCGCTGCGGAACACGGAGCGGTCCAAAAGAAAATTTCAAAGTATAAGGATGTACTGACCGACGAGGAATATGAGAAGCTTCATCCAGAGCTGCACAAGGAAAAGTCAGAGACGCCGAAGAGAAGAAGCAGCGACAAGATAGATAATCTTCAGGTTCTGATCGAGCAGCAGCTTAAGACCGTAATGGAACAGGATGAGGCCAAGTCCGAATCCGAAAGCAGAAACGGCGGTAATAAGGAGATAATGAGCTTTATCAAGCTCATATATACGACCCTGATCAATAATGAGGTAGATGAGAAATACGCAAATGACCTTGTGGAGGAGATAGAGAAGCTGTCAAAGCCCGGAGTCACTATCGATTTTCTGCTTTCGAATATTTACCAGAAGCTTATATTGAGATTCGGTGTCAGTGACGGGATAACGGAATCTAAGAACGGACCGAGAGTAGTCGTTTTCATCGGCCCGACCGGCGTCGGCAAGACTACTACTATAGCGAAGCTTGCATCTGATTTTTCGGTGAACCAGAAGAAGAAGGTGGCTCTTGTCACTTCCGACACATACAGGATCAAGGCTGCCGAGCAGCTCCGGACCTATGCCGAGATCATGAATGTTCCTTTCCGTGTGGTTTATACGGCCGATGACCTGAAGACGTCCCTCGAGGAGTTCAAGGATCAGGAGTATATATTTGTCGATACAGCGGGAT
>CACZRA010000121.1 GCA_902783395.1 uncultured Lachnospiraceae bacterium | reverse complement strand
CCATGGGCTTTGCGCTGAGAGACGATGATTATATCAGGCGTGAGGGCATACCCATGCTGAAGGAGGAGATCAGATTTGTGATCCTCGGCAAGCTGGGACTCAAAAAGCATGATGTTCTTTACGAGATAAGCAGCGGCACGGGAGCCATATCGGTAGCGGCTGCCGGTATTTCCGATGATATCCACGTCTATGCCATCGAGGATAAGCCGGAAGCAGCAGATCTTACCATGGAAAATAAGATAAAATACGGGCGTGACAATATCTCCGTCATAAGGGGGAGCGCACCCGAGGTGTTTGATGTGCTGCCAAAGCCGGATGCAGCCTATATCGGCGGATCCTACGCAAAAATGAATGAGATACTCAGGGGGCTGAGGGACAAGAACAGGGCGGTAAGGGTGGTTGCCGTTGCCATAACGCTCGAAACACTCAGTTCGATAATGGAGATAATGAGCGAGCTCCCCGGAGGAGAGGTTGACATAATTCAGATGAATATAGCAAAAACAAAGACTGTTAATGAGAAATACCATATCATAGGCGCGCTGAATCCGATATTCATAGCGTGCATAGGCTTTGGACCTGATATCAGATGAAACGGAGGACTTAGTGAAAAGGGACATTCTTGAAAACAAAGCATACCTCTATATTACCGAGTTTTTTGCGGGAATGGGGGTCATGGCTGTGGAGCTCGGGGCGTCAAGGCTTTTGGCGCCCTATTTTTCATCCAGCCAGATAGTCTGGACTATCATAATAGGGACCATAATGATCGCCATGGCGCTGGGAAACATATACGGGGGCAGGAGCGCAGATAAGGACCCCTCTCCCGAGATACTATACAAAAGGCTGCTCATAGCGGCTGTGTGGACGGCGGCCATACCGGTGCTCGGGAAATACCTTATTATCCTGATCTCCGGGGTGCTGGTTCTGACGATAAATACTAACTTTCTTATAATAGCGGCATTTATCTCCTGTATGGTGATATTCGTATTCCCGCTGTTCCTTCTGGGCACAGTCACCCCGTCTCTTGCGAAATATGCCGTGAGCTCGCTTGATGACTCAGGCAGGGTTGTGGGCCAGCTGGGCGCTGCGAATACCATAGGCTCCATAATAGGAACCTTTATGCCGACCTTTGTCACCATTCCCGCGGTAGGGACAGCCGTGACCTTCCTGATCTTCTCGGGCATCATCCTTGTGATAGGGCTTGTGTTTTTTATCTCAAGGAGGTCACACCTGAAACTCTGTGTGATATCGGCTGTACTCTTCATCCTGTGCGCGGTATTCGGCAATTCGGATTCCTTCGCGTTCTGGGAGCCGGATCTTACCTATGAGGGCGAATCAATATACAACTATCTCCAGGTTGCCGAGGATGACAGGGAGGTAAGACTCTCCACCAATGTCCTTTTCGGTGTCCAGTCGGTCATGATGAAGGAGGATGAGCTGACCGGGATGTACTACGATTATGCAATGGCAGCGCCGGTCATGGCGGGGATAAAAGCGAAGGGAAACAGCGGATCAGATGAAAACAGCGGCCCTGCGGATATTCTTATCTTGGGAATGGGGACCGGGACCTATGCAAAACAGTGTTATAAATATTTTAATAATATTAATATCACAGGAGTTGAGATAGACCGGAAGATCACGGATCTGTCATACAGATACTTTGACGCGCTTCCGGAGGTTCCAGTCTATACCTATGACGGCAGGGCTTTCCTGCAGACAGTGGATGATAAGTACGATGTCATCATGGTTGATGCCTACCAGGATATTTCCATACCCTTCCAGATGTCCTCGGTCGAGTTTTTCAGGGAGGTATACGCCCATCTTAAGGATAACGGTGTAATGGTGGTCAATATGAACATGCATTCCGATATGGAAGGGAATATAAACGGGTATCTTTCCGATACGATCGCGTCGGTATTTCCCTCTGTCGCTCTGGTGGATGTTCCCGGATATACCAACAGGGAACTTTTTGCATTAAAATCAGCAAAAAGTGCCGGAACTGTTGAAAGTGTCGAAAGCGTTGGGAATGTACAAAGTGTTGATACTGGGGATATCCTTGCAAGAATTGATGCAGGAATGGATAACATAAACATGAATAATGAACTGAATCAACTGATGCTCAACATTCGGGATGTTATTAATGTGTATAAAGGGGGTGATTTCATCCTTACAGACGATAAAGCCCCGGTAGAACTACTGGGAATGAGGGAAATAGATCTCATGATCAGTGAGGAGCTCGGCTATTATAAAAATGTGTTCCGGGAAGAAGGAGCAGAGGGGATCCTAAGACGGTTGACATAACTCGAAAAACCTGCTTGCATAAAAACAGGTTAACATAAATCGGCAGCGTAATCTGTTGCTGCGTAAGATCAGGCTTAAGAAGGTCTACAGGCTTTCGCTGTAGATCTTATGATTTGCTTTTCCGTGGGTTTTTACATAATAAAGGGCCTTATCAGCCGTATTATAGAGGTTTTCGAAATCGGTCCCGTGCTCAGGAGCTATGGCTATGCCGATGGACATGGATACGTCCTTTCCGAATTCTTCATTATCAAATGAGTGTCTGACAAGGAACTGAACCTTATCCGCGAGATTTTCCGCATTCTCGGGATTACGTATGTTATGCATGAATATCATGAATTCATCACCGCCGATGCGCCCGGTGACGTCCATTCCTTTGAAATTATTCTGTATCACTTCACCGATCCTTGCAAGCACACGGTCACCCGTGCTGTGTCCGTAGGTGTCGATTATATGCTTGAAGCTGTCGGTATCGAGTATCATCATCGCGCCGACAAGCTCCTTATCCTTTTTATACTGTTCAAGAGTGTTCTTTATAAGGGTTTCCGTGGCCTGCTTGTTCATGAGACCCGTAAGGCCGTCATGATCGGCCCGCAGCTTCAGCTCGATCTCCTTGAGCTTGCTCTCGTGTATATCCACGATGTGGCCTATCACATGGCTTACATACCCTTCCTTTCCAAGAATGCTTACCACATCGGCCCTGTACCAGCGGTATTCATCGGTGGGATTTATCAGTCCTACCGAACGGAACTCAAGCTTATCCCTGTGGGGGTGCGCCATTGCGCTTTCCAGTATCTCGGTATACGCGCCGATATCGTCCTCGTGTATCCCGAGTGACGGGAGCTTTTCGTGGTAGCCCTTTATCACGGAATCGTGCTCCAGCGCGTCGGTCTGAGTGAAACGGTAGATACAGACATCGGTCCTGCAGTTGAAATCAAAGGTAATGTCTGTGTCCATGAGCAGATGCATGTAATCGGACTGTCTTTTCAGCTCTTCCTCTATCGTCTTCTGCTCGGTACAGTCTAAAAGTACGGCAGTTACTATATTTGAAGAGCCGTCCCTTGAGTAGAGATTGCCGTGGAACCTGATCCACATCAGGCTTCCGTCATGGTTTACGATACGGAATTCAAACTCTGCCGCACCGTCATCTGCCAGTATATCGGTGATGCCCTGCTCAAATACCTCCATGTCATCGGGAATGATGGATATACGCAGATCCTTAAAGATGTGGTCGATGTTATCCTTCGTTCCGCCCAGCATGCGGTAAAGACCGTCATTCATATAAAGAGGCTTCAGGCTGAGGCTCTTTGAATCAACGTCAAAGACACAGATACCTCCTATGAAATAGTTGACTATGTTATTGATGAATTCCTGATCTACCTTAAAATTCATACCGCACCTCGCGATCCTGCTCCGTATAAAAATGCCATGACTGTATCTGATTATTTTAATAAAACGCGTCGGGCAAGTCAACGATGTCGCTGTCTGATCAATATTATGACTCGAAAAGAACCGTTTATGGATGTATAATATTTAGATATGTTTACTAATGGATCCGGGGGCGGAAAAGTATATAAAAGGATACTGGCGATCGTATGTATTATGGCGGTTTCTTTTACCCTGTGCTCCTGTGACAGACCGAAGAGCCCGGTAGGGGAATCAAAGAGGGCGGTCAATATCAGGGAGTTATTCTCCGGCTTCGGAAAAAAACCGGGTGAGTCCGGTACGGAAGGTTCAGATCACTCACTCAGCGCGGGAGTAAATTCAGCCAACCGTTCGGCTGTGGCAGACGAAGAGACATCGGACGATACTATAGTGGACGGTGATCCGGACGGAACCAAGCTTACCCTCTGGACAT
>CACZRA010000120.1 GCA_902783395.1 uncultured Lachnospiraceae bacterium | reverse complement strand
TGCTCCTTCCTGAACGCATTCCATTTGGCTGCCTTATCCTTGATATTCTGAAGCTCTGTCCTTGCTGTGAGCTCCTCATTCACGGCCTGGTCGGAAAACTCCCTGCCCCTGGTCTTCATGATCCCTACGGCCCTGAAGATGTTTCCGAATATATTGCCCTGTTCCACTTCGAAGTTTCCGCTCTTTATCTCGCGAAGCTGATCTATATCCTGCTGCTTTTTAGTCTTCTCTTCATGGCTCAGGACACTCTCATCGACATTGACCCTTGCATTTATCGCATTGTCGATCGCAGTATCTGCCATGCCCGTGCGGCTTGCATCCTCATTCTTGTACTGCGCCACTGCCTTGGCTTTCAGCATCGCGCTGTTCCTTGCAGCCTGCTTGATCTTTTCGACAGACTCCCGTATTTCCGCCCGGAGCCGGTCATGCTTTGCCTTCATCTGCTCCGCTTCGGCTCTTGAAGCCTCGTTTGCGTGGGTCATCTTAGCCTTGAGGTTTTCCCGGACTCCCTGCATCACCTGATCACGGTTGAAGCCTCCGTAGATATTGTCATTGATGCCGTTCTCGCTGTCGGCTATATAGGATTTATGGACCGTATCAAAAGCGGCAGGGCCTGCCTGGTCGAGCTTTGTCTTATATGTATGGGAAAAAGTCATATTTCCGGATTCCGCCATATCTTATACCCCTTTTTTATCTGTGTTGCCGTTTTCATCCTCAAGCCCCAGCTGCTTGAACGCCTCGTTGAATTCACGCTCCAGCATGTTCAGCCTCTCTTCAAGGTCATCAAGGTCTGAAACGGTGTCCAGGTACTCCATGTATTCACTGATGGTCATTCCGCCGGGATTAGCTATGGCAAACATGATGAAATCCACAAATATATCCATCTCATCATAGAGGCAGGCCAGATAATAGCGGATATTGTCATATTCCGTCTCTATGTCATTTAAGTTCACCGGCATGCGGTAGGAAAGATATACCTGATCCAAGGGCTCATAGTAGCAGAAGCAGCCGAAGCCCGGGAATGCCCCGGCGTTTATCACATGGTTGATACCGTTCAGCGAGATAAGCAGATCTGCAAGCGCCTCCTCCGGTATGTTCTCCGCTATGGTTGTGTGGAAATGCAGTACTCCGTAGGGAGCATCCTCTCTTAAGCCCCCTTCCAGCACGGCTTCTATTATCACCTCTGCGTTTACGACTCCCATATTGCCCACTCTCGCGCGGAGCACTCCGTCATGTTCAATGCATTCCCCGAAAAGCTCAGTCATCATCTCACTGAGCACCTTTCCAAGCTCCTTTACTACGCTTTTCTGATCACCATTTGTACTCATTTTTTTACCTCTCTGTTGTCTTCCACTATTTTCATGATCCAATTAACACTTCCTTTGCCCCCGACCGTAGGCCGGAGGGGAGCACTCAGGCCTTCTTCTCTTTCTTCTCCTGCTTTTCCTCCTCTTCAGGGACCGTTTCAAGGTATACCTGCCAGATTTTGCGGTCCGTCTGTTTATTTGTGTTGCCCTCTTCCTTATCAAAGCTCAGGGTATGATTCTGAAGCGGATCCGTATGGTTACAAACGACATCCAGAACCCTGAATTTCGTTCCGGCATTAATGAGCATGCTGCAGTCGTTCACATGTACACCGTAATCTATTGGGTTAGGATTAATAATCCCGGTAGTATTCACGGCATGGGTCCCTTTATTTACCTTGATTATGTACTCGATGCCATCTGTCTTCGGCAGCATTCTAAACTTTGGATTGTAATGCCCCTGCACAAAGCCCTTTCCCGTAAATACCTTTTTATCGGGGTTTAATTCCCTTATCTGCTTCATGATATCCTGGTCGGTCTGACCTGCTTTTATCTCAAGCCCAAGCAGATTTTGCAGGCTGTCAAAGCCGGTTGCTATGCTTTTCACCATGATGTTACGGTTGATCTTAATGCGGTCAAGCCTTCTTTTAATCGTGTCAGCCTTTTCTTTCAGCTCCGGGTGTTCCTTTCCGTCAGAACGCAGGCAGGAATTGTATTTAAGTCTATCTTTCTCGGATTGTATTACTTTCATCTCTTTCTTTAGATTCAGCTGCGCGATCTTATGCAGATCTTTCGGCCCGTTGTTTTTGGTTTCATATTCTATGAAATCCTCATTATTATGACCGGTAAAATAATTAAAGAATTGATCCGCCTGATAGTTTTCCAAATTTGGCGGATCCCCGTATATCTTATCCTCCTTCTCCTGCTCCTTCTTCTTATTGTCCGAGATCTGCTTCTTTCTTCTTTTGCTCCGCTCCT
>CACZRA010000119.1 GCA_902783395.1 uncultured Lachnospiraceae bacterium | reverse complement strand
GCCATGAATCCCTGTAAATGCGGATATTATCCGGACAGGAGCAGATGCCGATGCAGCGAGAGCGATGTGCAGAAGTATCTCGGAAGGATATCAGGTCCGCTGCTTGACAGGATAGATATATGTGCCGAGGCCTCAAGAATGCGGTATGAGGATATAAGCATCCGTAGTGATAATGAAAGCTCGGCGGCTATAAGAAAGAGAGTCGAAGGGGCTGTGGCTCTTCAGAAAAAGAGATATGAAGGAACCGGTATAAGATTCAATTCCGAGATCGGAGTCAAGGATATAGAGAGGTATTGTCATCTGAAAAGAAATGAAGAGAGGCTCATGAGGGAAGCATATGAAAGCATAGGGCTTTCGGCAAGGGCTTACCACAGGCTGATAAAGGTGGCCAGAACCATAGCCGACCTTGACGGAGCAGAAGATATAGGATGTGAGCATCTGAAGGAGGCAGTGGGATTCAGGAGTATTGACAGGAGGTACTGGAATGGATGAAACAAGATACATAGCACGCTTTGATGAGGAATTTCCCGACAAGCTGAGGTTCATACCTGCATGTCCGGCCGGAATATATGTAAGAGGAGAACTGCCTGATCCCGATGTAAGATCCGTATCCATTGTGGGAGCAAGGGCCTGTTCGGAATACGGAAGAAGTATGGCGGAATACTTTGCCTCGCATCTTGCAGCCGCAGGAGTCCAGATAATAAGCGGAATGGCAAGAGGGATAGACGGTATAGCCCAGAGGGCTGCGCTTCAGGCAGGAGGAAAGTCCTTCGGGATCCTCGGAGCGGGTACGGATGTCGTTTATCCTGAGCAGAACAGGGATATCTATGAAATGATAAAAGGCCATGGCGGGCTGATATCCGAGCATCCTGACGGCACCGCGCCTGTCGGGTCGCATTTTGCCTCAAGGAACCGCATAATCTCGGGAATGTGCGATATACTCCTTGTCATAGAGGCAAGGCTGAGATCCGGAACACTTATAACCGTGAACGATGCCCTCGCGCAGGGAAGGGATGTATTTGCTGTTCCGGGAAGGCTTACGGACGGGCTTTCTTCGGGATGCAATAAGCTGATATCCGAGGGAGCGGGGATCGCAAGACATCCCGATGACATCCTGAAGGCACTGGGACTGCTCGCTGAAAAACCCGTATCTACAAAATGTCCTGGAGTGAGGCGGATCAAAAGATTCGACCTGCACGGAAAAGAAAAAACCGTCTTTGACTGTCTTGATCTCTATCCTAAAAACGTCGATGAAATAATACACGCCTGCGGGCTTTCGGTATCCGAGGTTATGAAGATACTTGCCGATCTGTGCATGGCGGGAGCCGCAAGAGAATGTGCCAGAAGTAATTATATACGTACAGTCTGACCTCATATAAGTCTTGACAAGGATATGCTTTAGTACGAAAATGAACGTTGGTCATTTACAGGAATAGTTGGAGGTTTCATTGTCCAGGATAGGTGAATGGATCGCAAGGAGCAGATATCTGATCCTGCTTATAGGCGCTCTGCTTCTGGTCCCGTCTGTTATAGGTTTTTTTAAAACCAGAGTAAACTACGATCTGCTGAGTTATCTTCCCGACAGCCTTGAGACGATCAAGGGACAGGATATCATGGTTGATGAGTTCGGAATGGGAGCTTTCACCATGATAATCGTTGAGGGCATGGATGAAAGGGATATAGGTGATCTTGCCGATAAGATAGCGGATATTGATCATGTTGAAAAGGTGCTCTGGCACGGGAGTCTTATCGATCTTTCCGTTCCTCTGGAGCTTCTTCCCAAAAGACTCAGAGAAGGACTCGTGAGGGGAGATGCCACCCTTATCATAGCATTCCTTGATGATACCACTTCTTCCGATAAATCAATGGATGCCGTAAAGGAAATGAGGAGGATCGTAGGAGAGAAATGCTTTGTAAGCGGCATGACAGGTATCGTGGCGGACATAGCAGATCTTTGCATGAAGGAGCTCCCGGTCTATGTAGTGATCGCGGCCATTCTTTCTTTTCTGGTACTTGAGCTTACTACCGAATCCTTTATTGTTCCGTTTTTTTTTCCTGCTAAGCATAGGCATATCGATCCTTTATAATCTCGGAAGCAATGTCTTCCTTAAGGAGATTTCATATGTCACACAGGCACTTACGGCAGTAATGCAGCTTGCCGTAACGATGGACTATTCCATATTTCTGCTTGAAAGCTATGAGACCCAGAAGAAAAAAATCCCCGATGACAGATATAAGGCAATGGGAACGGCTATATCAAACACCTTCGTGTCGGTCCTTTCAAGCTCTGTAACCACGGTAGCCGGATTTCTGACTCTGTGTGTGATGACCTTTGCCCTGGGAGGGGATATCGGGATAGTTATGTCCAAGGGTGTTCTTATCGGAGTGGTGACCTGCGTTACGATCCTTCCCTCGATGATACTCGTATTTGACAAGGCGATAGAAAAAACAAAGCACAGGCCTTTGATCAAAAGCCTGGAAAAGCCCTCGGACTTTATTACAAAGCATTACAGGTTCTCCCTGCTCGTATTTCTCATTCTCTGTATCCCTGCATTATACGGCAGCAATCATGTGAAGGTATATTACAACATAGCACAGTCGCTGCCTGACACGATCCTGAGCAACATTGCCAATGAAAAGCTCGAGGATACCTTTGAAATGAACTGCATGCATATCATAATGATGGACAAGGATCTCGACCCGAGAGAGAAGACAGCGATAGTCGAGGAGGTAGAAGAGGTTGACGGGGTAAAATGGGCTTTGGGTCTGAGATCAGTCGTCGGACCGCTTATTCCTGAATCAATGATATCCGACAGTATCAGGGAAATGCTGCAGGGGGATGAGCATGAGCTCGCCTTTATCTGCTCGGAATACGTGTCGGCAACAGATGAGGTGAATGCACAGCTTGCGGACATAAACGAGATAGTGAAAAAACATGATCCCACGGCCATGGTAATAGGTGAGGCGCCTATGATGAAGGATCTCCAGGATACTACCGATATCGACCTGAAGAAGGTTAATTTTCTTTCGGTCGCGGCAATATTCATAATAATACTGTTCACGTTCAGATCCATATCATTACCGGCCATTCTTGTGCTGGTCATAGAATTTGCCATAAATGTAAACATGGCTGTCCCGTTTTACCAGGGGAAGAGCCTTCCCTTTGTGGCCAGTATTGTCATAGGAACTATCCAGCTGGGAGCTACCGTTGACTACGCCATACTACTGACAAACCATTATCTGACCAGAAGACTTAACGGGATGGATAAAAAAGAGGCTGTCAGCAAGGCACACAGGGCGAGTATGCTCTCCATCATAACGAGCGGATGCAGCTTTTTTGTCGCAACGTTCGGAGTATCGGCTTATTCACAGGTTGATATGATAGGCTCAATATGCACCCTGCTTTCAAGAGGGGCGCTGGTAAGCATGATCGCCGTCATTTTCATCCTGCCGGCAATGCTTCTTTTATTTGATCCTATAATAGTCAGAACAACAATGGGTTTTAATAAAAATGACAAAAAACGCGTGGAGGTAAAACATGAAGCTTAACAGGTTGATAATCACATTTGCGGCTGCGATCATCTCGTCTGTCCTTTTTACGGCAACGGCCTTTGCCGGAACGAGACTCGAGCTTAAGGATGATGAGGTATACAGCGGAGCCGGCATGACATGGGACGGAAAGACACTTATCCTTAACAACTGCACATTTAACGGCCAGATAAAGCTTCCCAAGAATTCCACAGTAGCCGTATCCGGAACAAATAACCTTGTCATGGACCAGATATATGAAGAGAGCGGAGTTCTCATAGGTAACGGAGCCCTTACGATAAACGGCGGCGGAGTACTGAACATTGTCAACTCGGTCACGACTCATGATACCTGCTATTGTATCGTAGGAAAAAAAGAACTGACGATAAGCGGAGTCACGATAAATGCTTCGGCTTCCTCGGTCATGGAGACAGATATCTCGGCAGGCATAAACTCACGAAAAGCATTGAAGATAACGGGAGCTTCGATCGTATCCACAGGCTCTTCCAACGCAAGAACATCAGCCGGCATAAGAGGAGGAAAGAGCATATTCATACAGGGCTCAAACATAAAAGCCGTCGGAGATTCATACGGCATTGTAACCTCCGGAGATGCTATGGGGATATCCTTCAGCAATGTGGAAGCTTCCGGAGGTAAGGCTGCCCTGAAGGCAAAATCGGGGATGCAGTTTACGGGGGTTGCAGGAGGGACTCCCGGCGAGAATAACGACAGATGGTATGTAATGAACGGTTCAAAAAGAGCCACGAGCGTAAAGCTCACTGCGTCAAAATAAAGGATAAGGGGTCAGAGCTGCTGGCCCCTTATTATCTGTCTTATCGATGTATCAATATAGGGCCTCAGCTCTTTTATTCCCAGAGGTTCGGAGTACAGAACCGATGAATATGTAGTAGAGCTTACAAATTCTATTATCATAAATATCAGAACCTCGGGATTTTTGTAGGCGGTATCGGAATTTTCAAAAAGTCTCCGAAAGACCTCGCGGAAATCAACATCCGTTTCCTCCCTGCTGCTTATAAGTACGTTTTTGAAGATTCCCCAGCTGAGATTCTTGGAGATAAAGGTGAGAAGGGTATGATCCTTATCAAGAAGATCTATGACATAGTCCGAGATAAAGATCAGCTTATCTTCAACACTTTGGATGTCCTCCCTTTTTTCCAGTTCATCTGCGGCTCCTCTGAAAACAGCGGCTGCTTTACCCGCGATGAGTCTGTTGTGTATATCGTACTTATCCTTAAAATACAGATAAAATGTGCCTTTTGCTACTCCGGCTCTTTCCACTATGTCCGATATCGATGTTCTGTTCAGTCCTTTGCTGGTGAAAAGCTCAAAAGCGGTGTTCAGCAAGGCGGTGCGTTTATGCTGTTTTTTCTGCTCTATCCTTGACATATTGACGTAACTCCCGTGATGTGCAATAATATCGCTCATGAGAAAAAATGACTAACGGTCATATT
>CACZRA010000118.1 GCA_902783395.1 uncultured Lachnospiraceae bacterium | reverse complement strand
GCTTCAAACGGAGGCTTCATACATACCGTGTGGGATGTGCCGGCGACCACCGACGCGCTGTCGGGGGCGACCCCGCTTGCCTACTTAAAGCTCGGTGAGCACTTCGACCTTGGGGCGCTTTTCATAGGAAACACCGGAGGAGTGATAGGAGAGACTTCCGCACTTCTGCTGCTGATCGGCGGGCTCTTCCTTGTATTCATGAAGGTGATAGAGATAAGGATACCGGCCGTCTATATCGGCTCCTTCGCGGTACTTACACTTATCACGGCAGCTTTAAGGGGCTACGGCGATCCGCTTGTATTCACCCTTGAAGAGATATGCGCGGGCGGACTGATGCTGGGCGCCTGGTTCATGGCGACTGACTATGTGACAAGCCCGATGACGGCTAAGGCACAGTATGTATATGCGCTGCTCCTCGGAGTGCTGACCTGGATCTTCAGGATGCTGGGCAATTCCTCAGAGGGAGTATCCTATGCGATCATCTTCATGAACTGCCTCGTGCCGCTCATAGAGAACTATACAAAGCCGCTTGCTTTCGGCATCGTAAAGGAAAAGAAAACAAAGGAAAAGGAGGAGAAGGCATGAAAAAAGAAACCTCCCTGGGGCATGACATAGTCATCATAACCCTTATAACACTGGTTGCCGGACTTCTCCTGGGGCTGGTGCATACCGTTACTGCGGGCCCCATAGCCGCGCAGGAGGAGAAGACGAGGATAGAGACTCAGAAGGCCGTCTTCCCGGACGCGGCTTCCTTTGAGGCGGTAGACGGGATAGAGGCAAATGCGGACATAATAAAGGCGCTGGAGGATGCGGGCTTTACGAAGACTGAGGTGAAGGCCGTGGACACAGCCCTTGATGATAAGGGTGAGAAGCTCGGCTATGTCATCACATCCTTGAATAAAGAAGGCTACGGCGGGGAAATAAAGATAATGACGGGCGTAAGAGCCGAGGACGGAAACCTTACCGTAAACAGCATAGCCTTCCTTACTCTTTCGGAGACCGCGGGCATGGGAATGAAGGCGGATCTTCCGGAATTCAAGGAACAGTTTGTGGATCTTGCCCCGGGTGATGAATGGATCGTATTTACAAAGAACGGAAAGAGCGCATCAAATGAGATAGATGCCATCAGCGGAAGCACCGTTACGACTAAAGCCGTCACCAAGGCGGTAAATGCCGCTCTTGCGGCGGCGCGCTGCCTGGAAGGAGGTGCATCATGAGGCTTAAGAAAGATACTCCTGCCGAGAGGATACTTAACGGAATATATAATGAGAATCCTGTATTCTGCCTGATCCTCGGCATGTGTCCGACGCTGGCCACCACCACATCGGCGTTGAACGGCGTGGGTATGGGGCTTTCGACCACGATAATACTGACGCTGGCCGAGCTCATCATTTCCCTGCTGAGGAAGATCATACCCGACAGGATGAGGATGCCCGCGTATATCGTGGTCATTGCATCCTTCGTTACGATGGTGGATTTCCTTATGGAGGGCTTCACGCCGGGACTGTACAAATCCCTTGGGATATATATCCCGCTCATCGTCGTAAACTGTATCATCATGGGAAGAGCGGAGGCCTATGCCGGAAAGATGAAGCCTGTATCAGCTTTCTTTGACGGGCTCGGCATGGGATTAGGCTTTACTATAGCGCTTTTCCTTTTAGGCTCCGTAAGGGAGATAATAGGAGCAGGTACCTGGTTCGGCATGAAGATCACTCCCGTATCCTATGTACCGGTGAATATATTCGTTCTGGCACCGGGAGCATTCCTTGTGCTCGGCTTCCTTGTGGCCGTAATGAACAGGCTTAAGATCGGCGCGGGCAGGAGACCGGGGGTCGATCCCGCTCAGGGTAATATGTGCGGCGACTGCATGAGCTGCATGAAGCTTGGCCTGTGCACGGGAAGGGAAGCATGCACTGAGAACGCAGCCGTAAAGGAAGCGGTTCCGGCAGATGCCGCCGCAAAGAATAATGAAGGAAAAGAGGGGGTATAGATCATGGAGATAATAATGATAGCGATAACCGCCTGTCTGATAAATAACGTGGTTTTGAGCCAGTTCCTCGGGATCTGCGCGTTCCTGGGGGTATCGCAGAAATCTGATTCGGCATCGGGCATGGGTATGGCGGTCACCTTTGTACTGACCCTGTCAAGCCTTGTATGCGGGGTCATTTACAAATTCCTGCTGGTGCCTTTCAATGTAGAATACCTTAAGACGATAGCGTTTATCCTTATCGTCGCCGCGCTTGTCCAGTTCGTCGAGATGTTTACGAAGAAGTTCGTGCCGTCTCTCTATGAGGCTCTCGGCATCTATCTTCCGCTTATCACGACCAACTGCGCGGTGCTTGGTGTGGCGCTCCTTAATGTTCAGAATGATTACGACATACTTACGGGCACCGTACACGGCTTCGCTACTGCCATAGGCTTCTGGCTCGCGATAGTGATCCTTGCCTTTATCAGGGAGAAGATGGTGTTCAACGATGTTCCGAAACCCTTCAGAGGGTTCCCGATAGTTATGATAACCTCGGCGCTTATGTCCATAGCGTTCTTCGGATTCGCCGCGCTGAAATAAGAGGCAGGGCCGGAGAGGTCCCGGAAGGCAGATAACAGGGGGAGAACCCCCGGAGATTAAGGAGATACGGTTTATGTCAGTTGATATATTATATGCAACGCTCATGATAGGAGGCATCGGGCTCTTTGTCGGAGCATTTCTGGGGATAGCGAGCAAGGTTTTCTTCGTGCCGGTGGATGAAAAGGAGGCCGAGATAAAGGAAGCCCTGCCCGGAGCAAACTGCGGAGCCTGCGGATATTCGGGATGCGCCGCGCTTGCGGCTGCCATAGCAAAGGGGGAGGCACCGGTTTCTGCCTGCGTGGTAGGACAGCAGCCGGTGGCGGACAAGATAGCCGGTATCATGGGAACCTCGGCAGATGCCTCGGAGAAGAAAGTAGCCTTTGTGCACTGTCTCGGAGACTGCGAAAAGACCACGGAGAATTATGATTACAGCGGAACGAAGAGCTGCATGATGGCAAAGTTCGCGCCGGGGACGGGACCGAAATCCTGCCGCTTCGGCTGTATGGGCTACGGCGACTGCGTGAAGGTATGCGAATATGATGCCATACATATAGTGAACGGGATAGCGGTCGTGGATCCCGAAAAATGCGTGGACTGCCGGATGTGCATGAAGACCTGTCCGAAGGGGCTTATCTCGGAGGTGCCCTACGGATCGAAGGTGCAGATAGGCTGCTCCAATCCGGAATTCGGCAAGCCTGTCATATCGGCCTGCAAGATCGGATGCATAGCCTGCGGGAAATGTGTAAAGGGCTGTCCGTTTGAAGCGATCACCATAGATAAAGGTTATCCCGTGATAGACTACGAAAAATGCAAAAACTGCGGCAAATGCGCCCGTGAATGCCCCAGGAAGTGCATAGTATGCTGAATTATTTCAATAATTCAGCATACGTATTTGGCAGGATCCGAAGGATCCTGTCCGAAGGATTGAATATCATACTTCCCTGGCATGATATTCAACCGTGAGTTGGCAGCTGGGGTGAGTGCATTCCGGAACAAAATGACCGTCCTCCTCTTTCTTTTATTATTCTCCGCCTGCTTTCTTTCCGGTTGCGGAGCCGGTGAGAGTGCCTCCGGAACCGGGATTTATTTTGACACCGTAGTGGATATAAAGATATACGGTGATGATCCGGAGGAGCTTTTAAGGGGATGCTTTGATATCTGCAGGGACATGGAAAAGACACTTTCCGCGCATGATGAAGAAAGTGAGTTATATAAGCTCAATCACCGCAGTCCGGATACGCACGATATAGAGGTTTCGCATGATCTTGCGGAATGCATTTCCATGGGGCTTTATTACAGTGAGGCATCGGACGGAGCCTTTGATATCACGGTTCTTCCTCTCAGGGAGCTGTGGGATTTTGAATCGGAAGATCCTTCGGTCCCGGCTAAAGAGGATATAGAGGAGGCACTGGAAAAGGTGGACTACAGGCGGGTGCATGTGGACGCAGATACCGTAGTCTTTGACGATCCCGATACAATGATAGATCTCGGCGGCATAGCTAAGGGTTATATCTCCGCAAAGCTTAAGGAGTACCTTGTGAGCAAAGGCTGCTCGTCAGCCATCATCAATCTCGGCGGAAATGTGAGCACGGTCGGAAGGAAGGACGGCGGCAGCAGATGGAAGGTCGGTATACAAAAACCCTATGCTGAGAGAGGAACCGTATTTGATACTGTGGAGATCGAAAATGAATGCGTCGTTTCATCCGGCACGTATGAAAGATATTTCACCGAGGACGGAAGGGAGTATCATCACATACTGGATACCGGGACCGGATATCCCGTTGAATCCGGACTTTGGCAGGCTTCCGTCATAGGAGAGGATGATATTCTCTGTGATGCTCTTTCAACCATCTGCATCATCCTCGGAAGGGAAGCATCGGAGAGCCTTATTGAGAAAGAAGGCTGGAATGCGGATGTGCTCTATATCGATCAGGATCTCAGCCCCTCATGGTACGGGGAAAAGCCGTGAAGCAGGCAGTTCTCTTCCGTAAAGCGGATATGCTGATCCTCATGTTCTGGGGGATGGCTGCCCTGATCCTTTTCCTGCTTTCGGCAAGAGGCATCGGAGGTGATCCTTCGGGCGCCTGTCTGGTCATCATATCAGGCAATGAGACCGTGGGAAGGTATGAGCTTGATAAGGATCAGACCATAAGGATAGGAGAGGGAAACACCTGTGAGATAAAGGAAGGCAGTGTCAGGATGGTTTCAGCGGACTGTCCGGATAAGCTCTGCGTGAAAAGCCATGGGATCTCGAAGCCCGGCGAGAGTATAGTGTGCCTTCCGAATAACGTGATCCTGAAGATCACGGGACAGAAAGGAGATGCGGATATAGATGCGGTCTCCGAGTAAGAAGATCTCAGTGCTTGCGATGCTCACTGCTTTCGCGGTGATCATGGGCTATATAGAGGCTCTGATACCGTTTTATCCCGGGATACCGGGGATAAAGCCGGGACTGTGCAATATAGTGATCCTCGGCACGCTTTACATGTTCTCGTGGAAGGAGGCATTTTTGGTTTCCGTTGTAAGGATACTGGCAACAGGCTTCCTTTTCGGGAATGCCTTCAGCATTTCGTACAGCATGGCGGGATCGGTATTTGCGATATTCATCATGACCGTACTGCTTTATTCGGGCCGTTTCGGCTTTGTGGGGATCAGTGCGTCGGGCGGAGCCATGCACGGTATAGGACAGCTCCTCGTTGCCAAAGCAGTGATGCCGGCACTTCCCTTTGCGGGCTATGCTGGAATCCTGATCCTGTCAGGGACGGTGACCGGAGCGGCAGTGGGACTGATCGTATACGAGATAATGAAGCGGATAAATGGTGTCGGATATTAAGGCGAAAGCGCTGTACTGGATATGAAAGCCGCAAAGAATGCGGCATACAGAGGTGAAAATGAGAAAAAAGATTGCGATGCTGCTTGTGGCAGCGATGCTTGCGGCTTTATTTCAGGGCTGCGGCGAAGCCGCAAATGATGCGGGACGGGCGGATGCTTCCGTGTCCCGGGACGGAGAAGCCGGTACGGTTTCTTCTGATGCTTCCGGGGAAGAAAGCAAATTCTCCGCGGTAGCGGATCCGTCGGAAAATACTGCGGAGAAGATAGATGACAGCCTTCTTACTCCCGTTACGGCAGATATGATAAAAGAAGGTGAGTATCTTGTCGATACAAGCTCATCCTCACCTGTTTTCAAGGTTGCGGACACCCTTCTCGTGGTAAGCGGCAACAGCATGGAGGCCATCCTTATCGCGGACGGCGATACGGGTCTGCTTCTGTATCCGGGCACGGCCGGGGAGGCTGCCTCCGACAGCGAGGAAAACTATATCTCATTTGAACAAAACGATACAGGGGCCCAGCTTTACAAGGTTCCCGTGGAGGCAATGGATAAGGCCCTTCCCTTTGCGGTCTTCGGAAGGGAAAAGGAGAAGTGGTATGACGGAGAGCTTTTGTTTGACAGCTCCTCTCTTCTTGATGATGACTTCAGGGAATCAAGGTATAAGACTGTCTCTGCACTTGGTATAGAGGACGGGACCTATTACATAGATGTAGATCTTAAGGGAGAGGAAGAAGGTGGAGAGCTCAGGTCTCCCACGCTGCTCCTTATAGAAGACGGACAGGCGGCTGCCCTCATAACCTGGACTTCGCCGGATTATAAGCATATGACCATGGACGGGTTCAGCTTTGACGGGGAGGCTGAGGAAGAGGAGTCAACGTTCGTATTTCCGGTAAAGGGCTTTGACCACCCCATAGCGGTGACTGTGGAATCGGTGTCCGGTAATAGGACCACGGAAACGGAATGCACCCTGAAATTTGATTCTTCATCAATAAGCATAGCTGATCCCGAGGGAGAGGCTCCTTATTACGGTAATATGAGGATAAAGGAAAGGATAAAGCCTCTGTACGCAAGAGGTTATTCCGTGGATTCCTTCGGCGACAATATATACAGGATAAATGTGGGAAAGAAGAGATACCTTCTTGTCCCGAGGCTCAAGGTGCTTCCCTACGGGATACCGGAAAGCGTCACGGTCATAAGGACTCCGGTAAACAGAGCATATCTCGCTACCGTTTCGGGTATGGAATTTATCAGGGATATCGATGCGGTATCGCATGTCGGTTTTGCAATCCGGGATGCCGTAAACGGGACGGAGGACGGGATCGTTGATGCCGGAGAAGCGTCGGAGCCGGATTGCGAAGCCCTTAAGGACGGAAGAGCTGATATCGCGATAGAGGATCAGTCGGCTGATTCAGACCGCGAGACGCTGAAAAAGCTTGAGGAGATACCGCTTCCCGTCTTTATTGACAGATCGGAAAGCGAGACAGATGAGAAGGGGAGGATGGAGTGGATAAAGCTCTACGGCCTGCTTACCGGAGAATACGGCCGGGCACTGAGATATTTTGATGCATACTGCAAGGAAGCGGAAGCAGCATCCGGGACCGTCTCCAGATGAAGAAAAACCGTCTGAAGTATCTTTTCATACTGATATGCTCCGTGCTTTTTTTCGGTTCATGTTCGTCTGGCACAGGTAAAACGAACGGACATATAAGGGATGCCGAGATACTGGTTTCCAATGTGGATGAAGCGGCGCGGACGACAGAGGTCAGACAGAATGCATACACGGATCTTTCCATTCCCACTCAGATCACCAGGGTGGGAGATACTTACTTCATAGTTGACTGTTATCATGATCAGGTTATCTATAATGATGATCTTGATACTCCGATAAGCGGATGGAAGGTCATGACGGATGAGATGTCCAGGGGCCATACGCTCGCAAGTGACGGAACCGTCTATATGCTGGATGATACCGAAAATGAACGGATCATGGTATTTGAAAGATCCGGCGGAGAAGAAGGCAGGTTTGTATTTTCCCAGCAGTTTCCGGATATAGGAGGACGCCCGCACTATATAATATATGACGAAAAGAGCGAGAGCTTTTTTGCCTGGTGCTCCGTCAGCGGACAGATGTATATCATAAAGCATGATGAGGAGGGCCCGGCTTATATCTCGGAGATAAGATCCGTACCCGAGCTCGACGGGGTATATGTAAGATCGTTTACCCTGACAGACGACTGCATTTATTTTGTATCCGGAAACAGCCGGATCATAAAAGCCGACAGGGATACGTTTGAGGTGCTGGAAAGATATCCCGTACCGGATGAAATGGCGGGGATGGTTCAGATAAGCCTGATTGACGGCATGTATTATATTACGGTCTCCACCGATGCCTCATGGGATCAGGACTATGCCACCATAGTAAGATGCGCCTCCCTTGAGGGGCTTTCCGAAAACGGATATGAGGATGTGTATGATGCATTTATCGGCGGGGGGACCCCTTACTACATCACATCCTTTGACGGTGCATATTACATGACCGAGCACCGGCTTCCCGGTCATTCGATATGGCGTTTTGAGGTCGAAAACGGAAAAATAAATGCGGAGACGGTTTACTGACAGGGCAACTGTGGTATACTTAATCAGATGAAAATAGAAAGCAAAGGGTACGAAGGCAGGATTAATCCGAACGTGGTCACAGTGGTCGTGGCCGCGCTTTTAGTGAGCACTCTTGTCGGAGGGACCCTTTATTTCAACAGCCCGCAGGCCAGGGCTGACAATCTTATAGCCAGCGCCGGACAGAGCATAGACGAAGCGGATTACGACAGTGCCGTTTCGGATCTTAAGGGTGCGTTCGCGCTGGATCCCGAAAACGAAGAAGCGAATAAGATAATCAATTCATATCTTACACTGATACTGGATAAGGCCGATGATACGGAAAATCCCGAAAAAAAGAAGTGGATAGCAGCCTTTGTCTCGGAATTCGAGACCGACATACCCGTCTTCAGGGATACCCTGAACCGTGCAGATGAGATAACGGAAGAGGCACAGAGAAAGATTGACAGCACGCCTTACGTCGAAAAAGCTGATGCTTTATTTGACAAGGGAGAATACAATGCCGCGGCCAAGGAGTATGAGACGGCGATAGAAAAGGGGGCTAAGCAGGCGGATCTGCAGCCCAGATATGATCGTAACTGCGTATACCTTAAGCTGAGAGAGATGGCGGCAATGCCTGACCGGACGGGGATCATTGATTACATGAATTCCGTCTCCTTTGACTGCATCAGGGAGCAGCTGAAGGAGACAAGGCTCATTGATATCTCGGATGAAAGGTATCTTGCCATATCCAAAAGAAATGATGACTATCTCATCACTTACGGTACCTTTGATAATAAGAGGGACGGCTGCGCAGTGGGAATGATGTCCTGTACGGATAAGAACGCCCTGTATGAGGGTGAGTGGAGCAAGGGGGCACCGAACGGATACGGCAGGATGTATATATGGGATAAGGATAAGGATATAGGTGATTCCTACTGTGTCTCGGGAACATTGGAAAAGGGATATTTCAAGGGTGATGTGACTTACGAGGATAAGGATATCCCCGGAACAGTGATCCCTCCGATAGAGAAGGAGGCGGTCCCGGAGGACGAGCAGCTTCCCGAGGACGAAAAGGAGATCTATTCTGCGGGGGTGCCGACCTTTGCGGATGATGCAAATACAAGGGATCTTCTGCTTGAAGCAAAGACCATCCGGGCCGAACAGGCGGATGAAGCGGAGGCAAATAAAAAGAAGAAAAAGGGAAAAAAGCAGGAAAAGGAGGAGGAAGAGGTTCCTGAGGAAAGGGATTATCCAGGCATCGATTATTTTGATGCCACGCTCTGGCCCATGGAGAATGTTCCCTTCGAATTTGACGGATCGGATCTTAAGGCAGGGGTACTCGCAGCGGGATCTCCGGCAAGAATAGTTGCAGAAAGATCGGATTCATTTTATGTAAGGGTAGGAGATAAAAAGGGCTTTGTCGACAAGAAGCTGTGTCTCATAAACCTTCCGGATGTGATGCCAAAGGAGATGCAGTACGATATTACGAATTCACATTGCTGTATATACAAGATAGACGGCAAAAGGATACGGAACGTAACGGGGACGACCTTCTATCTGAACGCGGACCGTGGGAACGGCGTATACCTGGTTCCGCTCCTGTATCCCGAGGTACATAAGCTGTACAAGGCTGAGGAGGAGATACTGAAGCAGGGACGTACCTTAAAGATCTACGATACATATCAGCCGGCTTATGTCACTAAGACCGTTTACGAAGAGACCTCCTCCTATGTCAAGGAAAAGGAGGATCTCAATACCTTCATTACCTCCGAGGGTAACAAGCTCAGGGATTTCGTACCGGAAAAGGATTCGGATCATAATTTCGGTACGGCTCTGGATCTGACGCTTTCGGATCTCTCAACAGGTGAGGAGATAAAAATGCAGACACCGGTGCATGAGCTCGGACCGGATTCGCTTGCCGCGAAAAACACGTCAGATGCCGGTAAGCTTAAGGAGCTCATGGAAGAGCAGGGATTTACTGCTTCGGAAAATCTGTGGTGGCATTTTGATATGCCCGATCAGCATAATAAAAGCGGTTCTTTCCAGGTGATACCTTACTCGGAGAGCCATGCATGGTAAAAACGTGATCAGAATAACGGGGAACGTAGAGTTTATTATTCATGAAATATAACAGGGGGGGATAAAAATGACTGGTCTTGAGGATCTGCTTTCCGAACTGGAATACAGCGTGATGGAGGGTGACACTGAGGGGGTAAGCATCACCGATGTGGTCATGGATACCAGAAAGATAACGGACGGCTGTCTCTTCGTATGTATCACCGGTGCGAGATTCGACGGTCATGAATTTGCTGAGGAAGCCGTATCAAAGGGCGCTGCCGTCATAGTTACCGAAAAGGATGTCTCACTTCCCGATGATAAGGAGATCATCGAAATAAGGGTCGAAAATACCAGGCAGGCTCTGGCATATATTTCCGCGGCTTATTATGATTATCCCGGAGACCGTCTTACGACGATAGGTGTCACAGGTACAAAGGGAAAGACCACTACGACATACCTGATAAAGCAGATGCTTGAGAATGCGGGGCATAAGGTGGGACTTGTCGGTACCATAGAGACCATCATAGGTGACAGGCATATCCCGTCGCTCAATACGACTCCGGAATCTCTCGTTCTCCAGAAATACTTCTCCGACATGATGAAGGAGGGGATAGACACCGTGGTCATGGAGGTGTCGTCACAGGCCCTCATGCTTCACCGTACGGACGGATTTAAATTCGACTATGCGGTATATACCAATATCTCACCGGATCATATAGGGGACAATGAGCATAAGGATTT
>CACZRA010000117.1 GCA_902783395.1 uncultured Lachnospiraceae bacterium | reverse complement strand
TGAAGAGGCTCGCTCTCAACGGTCAGATAGCCACAAAGTATTGTGACGCAGACGGAAATATAACCATGGATGAGTATTGGAACGTCAACGGATCATATGATGCCATAGAGGGAATCCTTTCACCGGATGGGAGGATCTTCGGAAAGATGTGCCATATAGAACGCAGAGGAGAGAATGTCGCGGTGAATATTTCCGGTGAACAGGATATGAAGGTGTTTGAGTCAGGAGTAAGATATTTTCAGTGAATAAGGCCGGATCACTGTGAAGGAGGATAACATACCATGTCTCAGAAGAAGATAAGCGTCATTATCCCATGCTATAATGTGTCCATGTTTTTGGACAGGTGCATGAAGTCGCTTGAAAATCAGACCATAGGAATGGAAAACCTGGAGATAATCCTTATAAATGATGCGTCAAAGGATGCTACTCTCGGAAAGATCCTTTTGTGGGAGATGAAGTATCCGGACAATATCATCGTGATACCTTTACAGCAGAATATCATGCAGGGGGCTGCGAGGAATATAGCCAGAGAGTATTGCACGGCAGACTATATTGCCTACCTTGATGCTGATGACTGGCTGCTTCCGACTGCATTAGAGAAGGTATACAGGGCTGCCAGACAGAATGATGCAGACATAGTAAACTATCTGTCAAGAAAGACCTTTGTGGGACCTGATGAGGACGATCCTACTACGAAAAGCAAGTACAAGAACAGATTTGTCGTGATCAACAATCCTCAGGAGAGATTTGACTTTTTCATGGGAGACTGTCCGCTCAGGAGAGGCTGCTGGGACAAGCTTTTCAGGAGAGAATTTGTGGAAGAGCACGACCTGAGGTTCGCGGAAGGAGTATTTGACGAGGAGAGCCTGTTTACCACTCCCGCTTATCTTCATTTCCGCAAGATCTATCTTCTGAACGAATATCTTCACAGATACTATCAGAATCCTATCAGCTCGACGTACAATCTGATGGCGGACATAAAGAGGAAGGATGATAATTCAAAGACCTGGATGGCGACCTACGAGGTTGCTAAAGCCGATGGGACACTTGAGACGGATCATCTGCTTTTTGAGTGGTTCTTTGTCATGAACTATTTCATCTTTTCGCTCGAGTTTTCGGCGGACAGGGGAATATTTGTGGATGTGGATACGGTCAATTCCATGCAGAGGACTGTGAAGGAGCTTTTCCCGGATTACAGGAAGAATCCCGCTCTGTGCGGAATAGACAGCAGAAAAGAGCTTTTGAATCTTATAGAGGTTCCGGTTGATGAATCCAATATCCAGGAGTACAACGATACCTGGAAGATCATAGAGGAGGAGAAGAAAAAGGCTCAGGTTGAGGCGGAAATGCGCGAGTTCAACATCACGCCGCTGTCATGAAGAAGATCAGCCTTCTTATTCCGGTATATAATACGGCCGACTATATAAACCGATGCATGCTCTCTCTGGCGCGGCAGAGCATAGGTATTGATGCGCTGGAGATAATACTGATAAATGATGCATCAACCGATAATTCTCTTGACTATCTTTATGCCTGGGAGAAGGAATTTCCCGAGAGTGTCTGTGTCATTAATCTTGATGAAAACGTGAAGCAGGGAGCTGCCCGTAATCTTGCCCTGCAATATGCGACCGGTGAATATATTGCCTATCTTGATTCGGACGACTGGCTGGTTCCGGATGCTCTTAAGCTTCTGTACGACAAAGCAAAGGAAACGGATGCGGAGATAACGGCGTTCCTGTCTAAGGATGTGTCCGTGGAGGAACAGGAGGAAAAGGGAGACGCTATCCTGCTTGAGAACGACATTGATTCCGGGCTTGAGGATGAATACCTTATCATCCGTGATATAAGCGACAGGATAGTGCTGTTCTTCGGGGGCAGATCGCAGAGGGGATGCTGGGATAAGTTTTATAAAAGAGATTTTGTGCTTGAGCACGATCTCAGATATACAGAAGGCATTTTTGATGAAGAGAGTCTTTTTACAATACCTGCATTAATGCATGTAAAGAAGTATTATCTTATGAATAAGTATTTGCACCGTTATTCGGATAACCCGATGGGGACCTGCAGCAACCTCTCACAGAAGCAGGAGCATATCCACGATAACGAGATAACCTGGATGCAGGTATATGAGATATTCCGAAAGGAGGGCTTCTTAAAAAAGGAGCCCGAGCTTACAGAAGCGCTTTTTATACATAATTATTTTAACAGGTCCCTGATAAACAATCATGTAGCCGGTCTCATATATGATGCGGACGGCATCCGTCATCTTCAGAAGACTGTCAAGAGACTCTTTCCGCGCTACAGGGAAAATCCGATCCTTATAAACATGAGGAGCTTTCCTTATATGGAAAAGCTCCTCAATTCGTCTGTAGACGAGGGCAGCGTGGAGAGATTTTACGCCGTCCTTGCCGAGTGGGAGAGTGTCGTGGGAAGCGAAGTCTGAGCTGCTCCCCATAGTAAACATATCAGCCCTCGGGTTTTACTTTTTGCACACAGAATTCAACATTGCTGCCTTCATATTCTTCGCGGATGCTCGCCGGTTTATAATGCACCTCATAGGAAGGAACGTGTATCGCTTCGAAAACGGCATAGTTTACGGCTGCATAGTCCTGATTTACGAGATCGGGAAACAGCTTTTCGATCTCCGCTCTGTCAGAGATCCTCTCCGATATATCGTTTCCGTCATCATCATAGATGAGCTTCAGAACGTAATCTACATTGCCGGGATCATTTCTTTCGCGGACATCTATTCCAAGATCCTTAAGGATCGAAAGGGTTTCCGTATATGACGGATACAGGTATCCTACGGGCCTGTTGGTATCGTAGTAGGTAATATCTTCCTCCGGGGTGATGCCGGGCTTCAGTTCAAACTCAAGATATCCTATCGGTGCTTCCTCGCGGAGATAGTCAAGTGTCAGTGCTTCGGTCTCCTTTGTCATCGCTTCAACGAGTCTTTTCGTATCTTTCCGTGATACGGAATCTGCTGTCTCGGTATAGCCCGAGCTGTCATATCTGATGATGTTAACATCTGCATCCTGCAGCTTATCTGTGTCGGCCAGCACCTCATAGGTATTTTTCCTGAAGGCTTCTGTAGAATAGATGCGGCTTAAGGCATCGAATATCTCTGCGTCTTTGGTATCGATATAATACGATCTTTTGTATTCATGTCCCGAGGCATTTCTCAGGGTAAGACTGATCTGATTGTATCCGGGGTTATCCTCATAGTCGATATTTTTATCGGGGGCGGATCCGTGCCATCTGTATTTCTTTGCATAATCACATCCGGCACGGGCGAGGACATATACATCGTCTATATCGGTGAGGTTCATATTCGACATGCATATATCGCTGTCCGACATGTAGTAGCTTTCTTCACCGTATAATGCATATCCCCTGCCGTACATTCCGTTTTCGATCCCCGGAATAAAGACCGCTGCGCTTACGGTCTTGTCCCTGTCCGGAAGCTTCGTGTCATAGCCCGTAAAATCAAATACGAAGAATAAAGCCACGGCTGCGGTTATGACGGCAGCGACAAGGCCCGAGGGTATATGGTGCATGCAGGCCTTGAAATCAAACTCATATATGATCTCTATGACTGCATGACCCAGGATGATACCCACGATAAGTCCGAACACAAGCCAGGGATAGGTTGTGCTGCCGTTGGTAAATGACGGGAAGAAGGCGCCGAAGGTCATTGCTACGGGGATCATGATGATGACTTTGATAAAAGGCTTGGTCTTCTCGAAGGACATTGACTTACCGGCGGCCTCCGCAGGACGGATCTTTACCAGCTTATTTGTAATTAAGTAGATCACGATCGAAATAACGAGGGTAACTGCTGCCGTAAGGACATTCTTAAGATGATATCCGGTCTGGGACAGTCCGCCGTCAGTCTTTGAAACAAGTATATTCATAAAAAGCGTAAAGGGACACAGATACCAGGTTTTATTCATGGTCTCTTCATACAGGGTGATGAAGAACATGCTTTTGTATGCTTCGATAAGCACCATATATGAAGGAAGCGCAAATGAAAGCACCCCGCCTGCTGCTACGGCAACTGCAGTATGACCTGTGAGTACGCAGGCAAGTACGATCACCGTATAGATAATGAGAAATCCTACTGTCTCCAGGACGAGGGTCTCAACAGTGAAAAGGATGCCTTCACCGGTGATGAAGCCTCTGGAAGCACCTATCATTACAGCGAGGATCTGCATCAGGATATAGGGGAGCAGCGCGATCAATATGCCGTTCACAAAAGCCGCATTAAATTTTGTTGTCCGGAGAACCGGTATGGAGCCGTAAAAATCAGCCTCCTGCCTGTTGTGCAGGTATTTCATGCCGTGGATCGCATTAAGGACCGCCATTATCATAAGACCTGCTATTGCAAAGCCGTTGTTGGGACCCAGGGTATATACGGTAAAGGAATGCTGTAAAGAGACTAAACTGTCCAGTCCCTGATTCAGCGAGTTCACATGATCCTCCAGCTTTATGAGAGCAAGTACGGGAAAAGCAAAGAAAAATCCGATGAGCGCCAGGGCGATCGGCCATATTCTCCGCCTTAGATCCTCCCTCATCATATCAATAAATGATCTTTTTGATGTCATAGCCTTCTACCCCCGTTGATGTAATGAATATTTCTTCGAGTGAAAGAGGAAGTGACTCCATAAATACCGGACTTCCTTCACTCAATATGTCTTTTATTTCTTTTTCCTGTCCGCGGACGATAAGCGTAAGAAGAGAACCGCGTTTTTCATTTTCGAGAACGCGGAGCCTGTCAAGTAACGGTGCATAATCTGTATCCGTCGGAAATACTACCTGGATCTTATGGACGTCCCCCTTTACCTCATCCAGATCCTCAGACATGAGCATACCTCCTTTATGAAGGAGTCCTACGGTATCACAGATGTCTTCAAGCTCCCGGAGATTGTGGGAGGCTATTATCGGAGTGAAATCCCGTTCCGACATATCCGAAGCGAAGAGGCTTTTGACTGCCTGTCTCATGACCGGGTCGAGGCCGTCGAAGGTTTCGTCGCAGAAAATATATTTCGTCTTTGCGGAAAGCCCCAGGATTATGGACAGCTGCTTTTTCATTCCTTTTGAAAAGGTAGATATCTTTCTTTTGCGGTCAAGGCCGAAGCTGTTCATAAGTTTTTCGTATCTTTCTTTATCATAAGAGGGATACCATTTTGAATAGAAACGCATCATTTCATCCGAAGTGGCATTCAGGAAGAAGTATGCTTCGTCTGAGATAAAAAAGAATTTTTCTTTGCATTCGGGATTCTCGAATATCTTCATATCGTCGATGTCAATATTACCCTCATCCGGGGTCAGAACCCCCGAAAGCATCCGCAAAAATGTGGATTTCCCTGCACCGTTGGTTCCTATCAGACCAAAGACTTTACCCTCTTCGATCGTAAGTGTAACATCGTCCACGGCAGTCAGATCACCAAATCTTTTTGTAACATTATTTGCTTCTATCATCTGACGAGCCTCCTTTCGAAGATCCTTTTATCGCAGAGGTTATCTCCTTTTCCGTAATGCCGAGCTGTTTTGCTTCCAAGATCAGCGCGGTTATCCTCTGCAGCATTTCTCTCTTTTTCATATTGCGCACTCCTTCCACATCGCTTACAAAGCTGCCCCTTCCCGGGACAGAGTATGTATATCCGTCAGCTTCGAGCCGGCGGTATGCCTTCTGGATAGTATTCGGATTTATGGACAGCTCCATTGCAAGGTTTCTCACACTTGGCAGCGGTTCGTCCGGGAGCAGTATGCCCCGCAGGATCTCGCCTTCCATTCCCGACACTATCTGTTCGTAAATCGGCCGCTTGTCGCGGAAATCAATGTTCCATAGCATCGTTGGACCCTTTCCTGATCATTAACTGTACTATCACGACTAATACGGTCAGTATACCACGATTTTATTTTTTGTCAAATATCCGGAAAGCCGGCGCTGTCAGATTGCCCGAATGAACCGGATCATGATACAGATAATTGTCATTCTTTGACGGGCGAACTATGTGAAAAGGAGGGGCTTGCAAAGACTAAGGCCAGTAATCTGAAGCCTTACGGAAGCGAAGAGGGGCCTTCGCCTGATTACATGTATAAGAAATATGGCTCATGGGAGACTGTGCTGCTAAAAGCTTTTTCAACCAATCACGGTATGGATGCATGCCTGGGGCTTTATGACGACAAGTATCCGAACTACGTTGCATTGGTAGAGATGCTTAATACCGGATATACACGAAAAACGACCGAATACCCCAAACAGCTGACAAGGCAGGAAAATATTCCGTATAAAATGACAAAGTACAAAAAGAAAGTCCTGAAAGCAGGGCGGAAAGTATACGAGGAGATATAAAAATGAGAGTTACTACAAGATCCAGTTCAGGTCCCATAGGCAGGTTTTTTGCTCCGATAATATTTGCGTTTGTGGGCATAGGCATGTTTTTTATTTCGTCCTTTATGGCAAAGCAGGATGCGAATGCCAGAGCAAGGTGTACCGAGGAGGTGCAGGCAGAAGTTGTAGGCTTTGAGCGCTCGGACGATACCGGTACGGATGGCAATAAGTCATCAAATGCTGTTACACCCGTATTTGAATATGAGTATAATGGTCAGTCATATCAGTCAATGACGGGATCATACAGCAGCACGTACAAGGACAAGTTTGCAGTCGGACAGAAATATACCGTTTTTGTT
>CACZRA010000116.1 GCA_902783395.1 uncultured Lachnospiraceae bacterium | reverse complement strand
TTTGCGGCATATTCCTCAAAGATACCCCTTCAGTTCCTTCGGCGGCTTCGGGAGACCTTTTCTCTTCAGCTCTCTCCACCATCTCCGGCTCTTTGGATTCTTTACCGCATCTATCGTGAGGAATATGAGACGGAAGTACATAAATATGGATTTATGGTCTATATACCAGCACTCAAGCTCCGCTTTGTAGGGCGCGATCACTTCCTCATGAAATCTTACCTTTTCTTCCTGATCATCCGTTTCAGACACATTCTGCATGATCTCTTCTTCATTACGGAATACTATGGATCCTATACCCGAAAGACCGGGAACGGCTTTCGCTAGCTTCCTTCTTGCTGCTTCAGGGTATTCCAGATATCCTGACCTTACCAGCGGTCTGTACCCTATGATGCTCATATCCCCTCTGAGTATGTTGATAAGCTGGGGCAGCTCATTGATCTTTGTCTTTCTCAGGAACTTTCCCATGGGAAGAAGTCTCGGATCATTCTTACTGGTATACAGGCCTCCCGGCATATTGGGGGAATCCTTCAGCATCGTGGCAAATTTCAGCACGGGAAATTCCCTTCCGCCCTTTCCTATCCTCATCTGTTCGTAGAAAATATAATGCTCCCCGGTAAGTTTCAGCCCTATCATGATCGGTATCATGAAAGGCAGGAGTATGACTATCGCTATGGTTGAAAAAAGCACATCAAAAAATCTTGTCATATTTCATCCGACCACTTTCTTATTTCTACTCAAAGCATCTGTGTATTATCTCTATTACCGTATCCTGCTGTTCTTCGGTCATTTTGTTGTCACTCGGCAGACAGAGCCCCCTGTTGAAAAGATCAGCGCTTACCGCTGTATTCTCATCACCTGCTATGTATGCGTTGCTTACGGCCCTTCCGTTTCCGCTCTTCGTTACAAATGCGTTGCTTTGATATATGGGCTGCATATGCATGGGCTTCCATACCGGACGTCCCTCACATCCGAAAGCACTCAAAGCTTCCAGGATCTCTGAAGGACAGCTCTTCCCTTTCTCCGGGCGGTATACTGCATGCCGTCCTGATCTTGCAGTGGGCGACATGGCATCTTTTTCGATAAGAGCACATGACAGCCAATAATTACCGTTTTCTGACATGGGATTCAAGGTTACAGGAAGATCGGATAATCCCTGCCTATATTTCTCATATACCGCCTTCTTCTGCGCTATGTGTTCCTTGAGGTAATCCCACTGTCCTCTGACCACGCCCGCTATCACGTTTGATATACGGTAGTTGTAGCCAAGCTCCTCATGCTCATACCATGGTGCCGCCTCACGGCTCTGAGTACTCCACTTTCTTGCCTTGTTTACGCTGTATTCGTCATGTGTAAAAAGTATGCCTCCGCTGCTTCCCGTAATGATCTTGTTGCCGTTGAAGGATATCACGCCATAGTCGCCGAAGGCTCCGGTCTGTCTGCCGTCTATCGACGCCCCGAGTGACTCCGCAGCGTCCTCGATAAGAAGTGCTCCGTTCTCTTCGCAGATCTTCTTTATCTCTTTGATCTTTGCAGGATTGCCGTAGAGATGTACCAGCACGACAAGCTTTACGTCAGGATACATCCTGAAAGCTGTCCTGAGTGCTTCGGGATCCATGTTCCAGGTCTCATACTCGGAATCAATGAATATAGGCTCTCCGCCCTCATATACGATAGGGTTCACCGTTGCATCAAAGGTAAGATCCGTACAGAAAACCCTCTTTCCAAAGAGCGCCCCTCCTGCCCCCTTTCCCGTTGGAGTGGATATCCCGGTACTGCTCTGATACAGCTTTTCTGCCGCAAGCTTTACCGCAAGGTGAAGGGCCGCCGTACCGCATGTGAGAGCTGCGGAATAAGGCATTCCGATATACTCAGCCGCTGTCTTCTCAAGCTCATTTATATTTTCACCGACCGTGGTCATCCAACCGGAATCATAGGCTTTCTTCATGTATTCCAGTTCCGGGCCGTGCATCGTCGGTGATGACAGCAGTGCCTTTTTTGTTAACGGTACTAAGCCTTTGAATCTTTCGTCCTTCAGAAAATCATTCATTATTTCCCTCCGCGGTCTCTTCCGCAAATCCCTCGGTACTGTCCTTAAGGAACAGTATCTTTATTGTCTCAAACACTATCTGCACATCAAGGAGCAGGCTGTAGTTTGTTATGTAGGTCAGATCCAGCTTCAGCTTATCAAGAGGTGTCGTATTATACTTCCCGTAAACCTGTGCATACCCTGTAAGCCCGCCTTTCATTTTAAGTCTGAAGTCAAACTCCGGTATAAGCTTTGAGTATTTTTCCACATGCTCGACTCTCTC
>CACZRA010000115.1 GCA_902783395.1 uncultured Lachnospiraceae bacterium | reverse complement strand
TGAAGCTCGTTCCCCCAACTGATCATAAGTTTGCGGCGCTTCACGGAGCCGTATGGTCAGGAGGCTCCTTTGTTTACGTGCCTCCGGGCGTCAAGGTGGAGATTCCCCTCCAGTCATATTTCAGATTGAACGCCGCAGGTGCGGGACAGTTCGAGCATACGCTTATCATAGTATCTGAAGGGGCTGACCTTCATTTCATAGAAGGCTGCTCGGCACCAAAGTATAACGTTGCAAACCTCCATGCGGGATGCGTGGAATTATTCGTAGGAAAGAACGCGCGTCTGCGGTATTCCACGATAGAAAACTGGTCCAAGAATATGTACAATCTCAATACAAAGAGATCCATATGCGAAGAAGGAGCGGTAATGGAATGGGTATCAGGCTCTTTCGGCTCGCATGTTTCATATCTGTATCCCATGACGATACTTAAGGGGAATGATTCAAGATGCGAGTTCACCGGTATAACCTTTGCCGGAGAGGGACAGAATCTTGATACGGGAGCGAAGGTGGTGCAGACGGGAGAGCGTACCTCGACCGTTATAAATACGAAGTCCATATCCAAGAGCGGAGGGATCAGTACCTTCAGGAGCGCTCTTACCATAACGGAGAGCGCAAAGGATTCAAAAGCATCCGTATCCTGTGCGTCACTGATGCTCGACGATATTTCAAGATCGGATACTATCCCCGCCATGGATATAAGGACTAAGGAAACGGATGTAGGCCATGAGGCAAAGATAGGAAGGATATCGGACGATGCCGTTTTTTATCTCATGAGCCGCGGCATATCCGAGGAGGATGCAAGGGCGATGATAGTATCGGGTTTTGCCGACAACGTGTCAAAGGAGCTCCCTCTGGAGTATGCCGTCGAGATGAATAATCTCATTCAGCTCGAGATGAAAGGAGCGATAGGATGATGCGGATCAATGCAGTCAAGGCTCCTACATGGAATGCGATCAGGATAAATGATGCGGTAATAGAAGACAGCGGGGCCCTTAACGGCAGCGGCAAGGCCTTGGTGGAGAAGATCCCGGCGGGAGCCGTCATCGGAAATGAGTCCTGTACGGAATGCGGGGGCTGCGATCTGAAGGATCTTGCGAATATCAAATCGATACCATGCGGTATGGGAGATGAGGCCGATGCCTTTTTTGCCGAGGCAAGCAAGGATGTCCTTATGGTGCACGCCCGGGCTGGAAGGAAGGTCGAAGCTCCGGTAAACATCAGATACCTCATGGAAAACGGGGATTCCAATGCCGACCGTGTGGAGATACTTGCCCAGAAGGACAGCAGCATTACCGTTATAATGGATTATTCATCTTCAAAGCCTGATGCAAGGGGCTTTTTCGGTGTGCAGACCAGGGTACATGTTGGAGAAGGGGCCAGAGTGCATCTGGTGAAGGTAAATCTTCTGGGGGCGGATTATCTGTGCCTTGATGACATAGGAGTAAGAGTAGAGGAGCGGGGACATTTTGATCTCACGCAGCTGCGGCTGGGCAGCGGCAGGGATTACATGGGAGCGGCAGTTGACCTTGCCGGGTACAGATCCGCCTTCAACGGAAATACAGGCTACCTCTGCCTTAAGGAAAAGATCCTGGACATGAATTATCATATAGCCCATCACGGCAGAAGATCTGTTTCCGGGCTTGAGGTCAAGGGTGCGCTCAAGGGAAAAGCAAAGAAGAATTTCAGAGGCACCATAGACCTGATCCGTGGGGCTAAGGGGGCCTGCGGTCATGAGCTTGAGGATGTGCTTCTTTTGTCCGATGGCGTAGTGAATAAGACCCTTCCGGTGATCCTCTGCGATGAAGAGGATGTGGAGGGTACCCACGGAGCATCGATAGGAAGGCTCTCGCAGGATATGCTTTATTATATGCAGACAAGAGGCCTTGACAGACATGAGGCAGAGCTGCTCATGACAAAAGCAAAGCTGAATTCGGTAAGGAATCTTATAAAGGATGAACAGACTCACGGACGTATCCAGTATTATCTGGAGGAGGCTTTCAAATGAATCAGTATAAAAAGGACTTTCCCGTATTTGAAAATAAACCCTGCGTATATCTTGATTCGGCGGCCACAGCGCAAAGACCAGGCTCCGTTATAGAAGCAGAAAAGTACTTTTATGAGAATATGAACGCCAATCCTCTTCGCGGACTGTATGAGCTTTCGATGGCGGCAACCGATGCTTACGCTGAAGCAAGAACGTGCGTAAAGGATCTGATAAACGCCTCAGAGGATGCGGAGGTCATATTCACGAGGAATACAACGGAGTCGCTCAACCTCGCGGCATACAGCTACGGTCTTAATTTCGTTCACGAAGGCGACGAGATAGTGACGACCGTCATGGAGCATCATTCAAATATGCTTCCCTGGCAGATGGTGGCGGAGCGCACAGGCGCAAAGCTCATATATCTCGAGCCGGAAGCTGACGGGTCTTTCTCAAAAGAAGAGCTTGACAGCAAAATAACAGACAGATGCAGACTTATAGCCATAGCGCAGGTGTCCAATGTATTAGGTTGTGTGAATCCCGTGAAGGAGCTTGCAAAAAGAGTTCATAAAAACGGCGGGATCATTGTCGTGGACGGAGCGCAGTCAGTTCCTCATATGAAGGTTGATGTAAGAGATCTCGATGCCGATTTCCTCGCGTTCTCGGGGCATAAGCTCATGGCACCCTTCGGTATAGGTGTGCTCTACGGAAAGCGTGAGCTCCTTGAAAAGATGCCTCCATTCCTTACCGGCGGAGAGATGATAGAATACGTGCGTCTTGACGGTGCAACCTGGGCGGAGCTGCCACACAAATTCGAGGCAGGCACGGTAAATCCTGCGGGTGCATACGGCCTTAAGGCCGCGATAGAGTATCTGCAGGGAGTCGGTTTCGATCATATCAGAGAGACAGAGGACAGCCTCACAAAAAAGATTTTCGGGGAGTTTTCAAAGCTGCCTTATATTCATATCTACGGATCTCCGGATCCTTTGCAGCATACAGGCATCGTATCATTTACGATAGACGGCGTGCATCCGCACGACATAGCTTCTATTCTCGATGCCGACAAGGTCGATATCAGGGCAGGCCATCACTGCGCCCAGCCTCTCATGGACTATCTCAGGGTCGGCAACACAGCGAGAGCATCTCTTTATCTGTATAATGACGAGGAGGACGTAGACTCCTTCCTTGCCTCCATCAAAAAAATAAGAAAAATAATGGGGTTTCAGGACTAATCTTTCATTATAACACACAGGATCGGATTTGAAGGGCTTTTTATTGGACACTATAAAAAGTATTATATATATAAGCTGATAAGCAGGAGAAAACCGACGTATGACAAAAGAATTGATAGACAGTGCTGTTAAGGATCTGGCAGCAGAAGCAAAATCAATATACGGTGATAAGCTGAAAGAAGTAATCCTCTTTGGATCATGTGCAAGAGGTGATTTTGAGGATGACAGCGATGTGGACGTGATGATCCTTGTTGATGTTCCGGCAGAGGACGTTGAAGATGAGATGAACCGGATACGTCCTGTAATAAATGAAGTTGATAGAAAATATGATTATGATCTTCTTTTTGCCCCCATCGTCCAAAGCTACAGTGTATTTAATTATTGGCTTGATACGCTTCCGTTCTACAAAGCTGTAAAAAAGGAGGGCGTTAAATATGCGTGAGGTAAAGGTTATTTTGGAATCGGAATGAAGTTTCGTATAACGAATGTTA
>CACZRA010000114.1 GCA_902783395.1 uncultured Lachnospiraceae bacterium | reverse complement strand
TCCGGTCATGGAAAAGGTATCAGCGGCAGGAGGAAAGAGTATCGGAAGAGGTGAAATAACCGATTACGCGGAATACAAGGACAGCCAGTATGATCTGCTGGCAGAGGTATTAAGGGAGAGCCTTGATATGGATTATATATACGGGATCATGGGGATAAAGAATGATACCTGAAGAGCTGGCTTCTCTAAAGATAACAGGGCCTGACGAAGAAATAAGAAGGCTTGCAAAGGCACGGTGGGATACACTCGCAAAGCCCGTCGACGGACTTGGATATCTTGAAGACATGATATGCCGGGCTGCGGCGGTGCAGGGAAGTGTGATGCCCGATCTTTCAAAGAAAGCCCTTGTGATAATGTGTGCTGACAACGGTGTCGTAAGTGAGGGAGTATCCCAGACCGGCCGGAAAGTCACATATGAGGTGGCTGAGCTTATGGGAAAGCGATGAAGCTCTGTCGGGGTCATGACAGGCGGCTGTCCGTTGGATATATTTGTTTATGACGTGGGGATCGATGCAAAGGATACTCCCAAAGGGGTGACAGATAAAAAGATAAGCAGGGGAACCGCGGATTTTCTGAAAAAGCCGGCGATGAGCAGCACGGAATGCATGGCAGCCATCCTTACGGGGATGGATGCGGTAAAGGAATTAAAGGATAAAGGCTACGGGATAACGGCAACCGGGGAAATGGGAATAGGCAACACTACAACAAGTACCGCGCTGATGTGTGCTCTCACGGGGGTATCGCCGGAGGAGTACACCGGCAGAGGCTCGGGGCTTACGGATGAAGGATTAAAGAGAAAGCTGCAGGTAATAAAGGAAGGGCTTGAGAGGTATGCCGGGACAGGGAGGGCAGACTCCCCTGAAGAGGCTTTTGAGGTGCTGTGCTGTCTCGGAGGTCTTGATATTGCGGCGCTTGCCGGAGTGTTTATCGGCGGAGCGCTGTACGGTATGCCGGTAGTTGTGGACGGTCTTATCAGCGCGGCAGCCGCCCTTGCTGCGGAAAGGATAGTGCCGGGCTGCAGGGAATATATGCTTGCTTCACATGCGGGAAGGGAAAAGGGAGCTGGCCTCATCCTTGATGAGCTTTTGCTCAGACCCGTGATCCATGCGGATCTGGCTCTGGGAGAGGGAACAGGAGCCGTCATGCTGTTTCCTCTGCTCGATATGGCCTGTGCTCTTTATTCAGACGGGACGGCTTTTGAAGAGACTTCGATAGAAAAGTATGAGAGGTACGGCAGATGAATGTACTCGTGATCGGAACACAAAACAGCGGGAAATCAACTCTGGCCGAGACGGTCGCAATGAAGACGGGAGATCTCAGAAGGTATTATCTTGCTACCATGAAGGTATGTGACGATGCGGGCCGCAAAAGAGTACAAAGACACAGGAAGCAAAGAGCGGATAAGGGTTTTATTACCCTTGAGAGGGAAAGAGATATAGCCGGAGCATTGGAGGATATGGAGGATCCCGGAAAATGCACGGTACTTTTGGAATGCATATCGAATCTGGTCGGCAATGAGATGCATGAAGGCCCGGAAAGAACGGAGCCTGCGGGATCCGGTCCGTCGGAATGGGAAAGATCAGCGGACAGGATCATGGATGATATAGAGCGTCTTGCGGGTAATGTCCATAACCTCATCATCGTGACAAACGGATATGATGAGGACGGGGATGAGTATGACGATGATACGAGGCTGTATGTGAAGCTTCTGGATATGGTGAATGAAAGACTTCTGGCTTTTGCGGACAAAGTCTTCGATCTGAGGAAAGGATAGAAAATGAGGATCTTAAGATGGCTTGCAGCCGCGCTGTCCGTATACAGCAGGATCCCGATGCCGCATCTTGACTGGACTGAGGACGACATGAGCCACAGCCTTATTTTTTTTCCGGCCGTGGGAGTGATCATCGGAATGATCGTCATTATCATAAACGGTATAATGCCCTTTGCTTCCGTCCCGGCTGCGGTCAGGATAATACTTACGCTTCTCATACCGCTCATCGTTACAGGAGGCTTTCATGCGGACGGGCTTATGGATACTTCGGATGCTCTTCATTCATATGCGTCAAAGGAAAGAAAGCTTGAGATCATGAAGGACCCTCATGTCGGAGCCTTTGGGATAATTTCCCTTATGAAATGGATGCTGATATATGCAGCCGCGGTAACATCGATCCTGCTCTCCGGAAAAACCGACATTAAGGTACTGGCTGTCTGGGGGCTGGGTTTTGTGGTCTCAAGATGCCTGAGCGGGATCACCTCACTGATCTTTAAGAAGGCAAAAATGAACGGGATGCTCTATGAGGAGACAAAAAAGAGCCGTAATATGATACTTGCAGTGCTGGCTTTTGAACTGGTCACAGCGGGGGCTCTGATGGTATGCCTTAATGCGGTATGTGCCGCTGCGGTAATTGCGGCTTACCTGCTCTTTACGGCAGCATACCGTGTCAGATCCTATAAGGAATTCGGCGGGGTGACGGGAGATACGGCAGGGTATTTCCTGACCGCGGGTGAGATCTTATCCACGGCAGTGCTGGCGCTGGTCCTGCTGGTATAGAGGGAGTTTTACGGTGGTGCCGATAAAGATCCTGATACTTCATTTTGCGGGCCTGATCCTTGGGATCCTGCTGGACCTTATCATAGGGGATCCGCATTTCATGCCTCATCCTGTGAGGTTTATCGGACAGCTGATCCGTTTTCTGGAAGGGAAGCTCCTTGATCCTTTAGCGGAAAAAGGAGAAAGAAACCGTAAAAGGGAATCGGGAAACGGTATACTCGCGTGGTTTATCGTAATGCTTTCAGTGATGACAGCCTGTCTCATTATCGTCATCACAGCCTATGCTGTGCACGGATATCTGGGTGCCTTTGCGGAAGCGGTCCTGACCTTCTTCATACTGGCAGCGGGAAGCCTTTACAGGGAAAGCATGGCGGTATACAGGGAGCTTGGGAAGCATGACATCAAAGCGGCAAGATACGCACTTTCCATGATAGTGGGGCGTGATACGGATGAGCTTTGTGAAGAAGATATAATAAAAGCGGCAGTTGAAACAGTGGCCGAAAACACTTCGGACGGAGTGATCGCTCCGCTGATATATACGGTCCTGGGAGGGCCTGTGCTGGGTATGATGTATAAAGCTGTGAATACCATGGACTCAATGCTCGGATATAAAAATAAAAGATACGGATACTTCGGCTCTTTTGCGGCGAGGGCTGATGATCTTTTTAATCTGGTGCCTTCAAGGATCAGCGCATTGGCCATGATAGCCGGGAGCACTGTCCTGAGTCTCTTTTCGAAGGATTACAACGGCAAAAACGCATACAGGATATGGATCCGGGACAGGAAGAATCACAGCTCTCCGAATTCGGCACAGACCGAGAGCGTATGTGCGGGAGCACTTGGCCTGAGACTCGGAGGGACGCATCTTTATGAAGGTATTCCTGTGGAGAAACCGTATATCGGTGATGAAACAAGGACTCCGGAAGCTGCTGATATAAAGAGAGCGAACAGCCTGATGTTCATGACGGAGGCGGTAGTTTCCGTGCTTTTGATATCGGTGTCTGCTGCGTTGATACTGCGGGGATCAGGATGAAATGAGGCACGGCGGAGAGATCTACGGAAAAAAAATACATACGGATTTTTCGGTTAACCTTAACCCGCTCGGAATGCCTCCGGAAGTTCACGATGCGCTGAGGCTTTCTCTTGACAGGATATCGCAGTATCCGGATATAGGGCAGAGGGAAGTAAGGAGAGCTATAGCGGATGCGCTGGATATGGAAAGCGGAGCAGTCTATGCGGGAAGCGGAGCCTCGGAGCTTATCATGGCCGCGGTGAGGGCCGTAAAGCCTGAGAGGGCACTTGTGTTTGAGCCTGCCTTTTCCGGGTACAGTCATGCCCTTGATGCAGCGGGATGCAGGGTGATACACCATATTTTACGGGAAGAAAACGGTTTCAAAATGACTCGTGATGATCTGAAGGTCATGGACAGTGAGCTGGATCTTGTTTTTCTGTGTGATCCGTCCAATCCTGCCGGTCAGAATATGGATGAGGAGGTTCTCAGGGAGGCGCTTGAAACCGCAAAGCATAACAATATAACGGTCATACTTGATGAAAGCTTTATCCTCATGTCGGACAAGGCTGATACGGAGCAGAAGAACAGGAGCAGGGAGCTTTTGAGGAAATACGACAATGTTATCATTATCCGGTCGCTTACAAAGATCCTTGCCGTACCGGGTATAAGGATCGGATATGTATTGTCGGCTCCCTGTAATATTGACCGTATTATCGGACAGCTTCCCGAATGGAATCTTCCCGTGACGGGAGAGAGCGCCGTAAAGGAGGGGATCAGGATCGTTACCGGCAAAGGCTATATTTCCCGTACTTTGGATGTCATCCGTAAGGAGAGAGGATATCTGTCCGGTATGCTGGGCCGGCTCGGGCTTCCGGTCTTTGACAGCAACACCTGCTTCATCCTTTTCAGAGGACCGGAAAAGCTTTATGATGAGCTGCTTGAAAGAGGGATCCTCATAAGGGACTGCAGTGACTATGAAGGTCTTTCAAAAGGCTTTTTCAGGATCGCCGTAAAGGATCATGCGCATAATGAGATCCTGATAAAAAACATGAAGGAGATTTTGAATGCGATATGAAAATATAAGCCCTCATGAAATCGAAGCAAGAAGCTTTGAGATCATAAGCGGGGAGCTTGAAAGCGCGGGCATCACTCTTGATGAGAAAACCGCATCAGTGACAAAACGCTGCATACATGCATCGGCTGATCTTGATTATGCATCCACTCTTTATTTTTCGGAAGGAGCGGTGGATATCATGAAGGAGCTTATAAGAAACGGTGCATACATAGTGACGGATACCAACATGGCTCTGGCCGGCATCAACAGGAAAAGGGTCGAGAGCTTCGGGGGAAGGGTACTCTGCTTTATGGCTTCGGAGGATGTCGCATCGGAGGCGGAGGAAAGGGGTGTTACAAGAGCCGCGGTATCAATGGAGAAGGCAGCAGGGCTTGACAGGGATGTGATATTTGCCATAGGCAATGCTCCGACTGCGCTGATAAGGCTTTATGAGATGATGGAGGAGAAAATCTTCACTCCGAAGTTCATCATCGGGGTACCTGTAGGCTTTGTCAATGTGGTACGGTCGAAGGAGCTTATCCTCGGATCGGGAGTTCCCTGCATAGTAAACAGAGGAAGAAAGGGCGGGAGCAGCATAGCGGCCGCGATCTGCAATGCCGTTCTCTACGAAATGGGTTGTGTAAAGTAAAAGGGAAAAGGATATGAAAAAAGGCTTTACTACGGGGAGCTGTGCCGCTGCGGCAGGTAAGGCTGCAGCATATATGCTTCTCGGGGGAGTAAGAAAAGAGCGGATAGAGATAGATACACCGGCGGGCGGGAAATACTGTCCGCTGATAGAGGAGACGGAAATATGTGAAGACTGTGTCAGCTGTGCGGTAAGGAAGGAGGCCGGTGACGATCCGGATGTGACCGACGGGATACTGATCTTCGCTAAAGTCCGGCGCATGGGATCGGAGAAAGACGGCGGAAGAGTGATGATAAAGGGAGGAGAAGGCGTCGGTACAGTGACACGTCCGGGGCTTGACCAGCCTGTCGGGGCTTATGCGATCAATTCCGTTCCGAGAAGGATGATAGAGAATGAGGTCAGACAGGTCATGGAGCTTTTTGATTACAGGGGAGATCTGGAAATTGAAATATCCGTTCCGGACGGGAAGAGACTGTCAAAGAAGACCTTTAATCCGAGGCTTGGCATAGAGGGCGGGATATCCATCATAGGGACCACGGGGATAGTCGAGCCCATGAGTACGGAAGCCCTTATCGAGACCATAAGGCTGGAGCTTGGACAGATAAAAGCCCTCGGGGCGGAGATAGCCGTGGTATCTCCCGGGAATTACGGTATGGCATATATTAAAAATAATTTCGGGTATGATCTGGACAGAGCCGTGAAGTGTTCGAATTATATCGGAAAGACCATAGATATGGCTGCGGACATGGGATTCCGTCGGATGCTTTTGTGCGGACATGTCGGGAAGCTTATAAAGCTTTACGGCGGCATAATGAATACACATTCAAGGGAGGCTGACTGCAGGATGGAGCTGATGGCGGCTGCGGCGCTCAGATGCGGGGCGTCGGAGAGTGCGGCAAGAGACATACTGAACTGTGTCTCGGCCGAGGAAGCAGCAGGGATATATGTAAGGGAGGGGATACTGAAGCCCTGCTTTGATCATATCATGGAGAGGACCGCATTTTATCTGGATAAGAGAGGCGGCGGAAGGATCGGGATAGAATGCATGATCTATTCCGACAGCTTCGGGATGCTGGGGGAAACAGAAAAAGCCGGAGCATTCATGAAGGAAGCGAAAGGAGGCGCCGGTACGGCGTTTGAAAACTAATGGTTAATTTTGTTGGTGCAGGTCCCGGGGCAGTGGATCTTATAACCGTCAGAGGAATGGAGCTCCTGAAAAGAGCCGACGTGATCATTTATACCGGCAGTCTGGTGAATCCGGAGCTTCTCGGGTATGCGGGAGGGGATACCGAGATATATGACAGCTCTGTCATGACCCTTCAGGAGGTACTGGATGTTATGATCCGGTCGGTGAAAGAAGGAAAGGAGGTCGTAAGGCTTCATACGGGAGAACCCAGCATATACGGTGCCGTAAGGGAACAGATGGATGCTCTTGATGAGGAGGGGATAAGCTACGGATCCTGTCCGGGGGTGAGTGCCTGCTTCGGCGCTGCGGCATCCCTGAACCTTGAGTATACGCTTCCCGGCGTATCACAGACACTGATCATCACAAGACTTGAGGGCAGGACCAAGGTTCCGGAAAAAGAAAGTATGAGCTCTCTTGCAGCGCACGGTGCATCCATGGCGGTATATCTGAGCGCAGGAATGACTGAAAAGCTTTCTGAGGAGCTGCAGAGCGGGGGATATCCTCCGGATACTCCTGCGGCTTTGGTGTATAAGGCGACCTGGAAGGATGAGAAAACCGTAACGGGTACAGTCGGAGACCTTGCGGAAATGGCGCGAAGGGCAGGGATCAGCAAAACGGCTGTAGTATTGGTGGGAGATGCGGTAAGCCACAGTGAGTATGAAAGATCCAGGCTTTATGATCCTTCTTTTGCGACCGGCTTCAGAAGCCCGGAGAAAGAATAGATCATGAGGAAGCTTGCGATATGCTTTACCGAAAACGGGGCAGACATTATCGAAAGGATAAACAGGGGATTTACGGAGAAGGGGATCAGTCCTGCGGAGGCTTTTATCAGCAGCAGCTCCGGATTAAAAAGGGACGGCTTCACCGGTGTGTCCGTGCCTTTGGGAGAGTGGACGGCTGATGCGTTCCGGACGGGAAATGCCCTCATATTTACAGGGGCGCTTGGGATAGCAGTCAGAGCGCTCTCAGGACTGCCGGAGGACAAGCTGCGCGACTGTCCGGTAGTTGTGGTAGATGACAGCGGCCGGTTCGTGATCCCTGTCCTGTCAGGGCATGCAGGCGGGGCCAATAAGCTTGCCGTAATGCTTTC
>CACZRA010000113.1 GCA_902783395.1 uncultured Lachnospiraceae bacterium | reverse complement strand
TCTCCTTTGTATATCTTACCCGGATGGAGAAGGAGGGGTTAAAGCTCGTATGGCTCATCTTTATCGCCTCATGGATATGTGACACCTGTGCTTATCTTTCAGGCATGCTTCTGGGCAGACATAAGCTGACACCGGAGCTCAGCCCCAAGAAGAGCGTGGAAGGGGCCATAGGAGGTGTTATCGGTGCCGCTTTGGTTGGATTCCTGTACGGACTGCTCATAAAGCTTAACGATGCTTCATGGGTTCCAGCCGTTATCTGCGGTGTAGGTGCCGTCATATCACAGTTCGGTGATCTTACTGCAAGTGCCATCAAGAGAAACCAAGATATAAAGGATTACGGAAAGCTCATTCCCGGACACGGGGGTATCCTTGACCGTTTTGATTCCGTCATCATAACAGCTCCGATAGTATTTATCCTTTCTCAGGTATTCATATGAAAAGACTCGTTATACTTGGCTCCACCGGCTCCATAGGTACACAGACGCTTGATATAGTGCGCGAAAACAGGGACGCTCTTTCGGTAACCGCAGTCGCGGCAGGGCATAATGTCGATATGCTGGAGGCACAGATCAGAGAATTCAGGCCCGAAACAGCAGTGCTTTACGATGAAGCTGCGGCTGAGGAACTGAAAAAGAGGGTCTGTGATACTGACTGCAGGGTTTTATCAGGGATGGACGGTCTTATAGAGGCGGCCTCTATACAGGCAGCAGACACGGTAGTAGGCGCCATGGTAGGCATGATAGGCATACGTCCGACGATCGCCGCCATAGAAGCGGGACACGACATAGCTCTTGCAAATAAGGAAACGCTGGTATGCGCGGGACATGTCATTATGCCCCTTGCCGCAAAGAACAATGTGAAGATACTTCCTGTCGATTCCGAGCATTCGGCTATCTTTCAGTCTCTCAGAGCAGGAAGCCATGATGAAATAGAAAAGATACTGCTTACCGCCTCGGGCGGTCCCTTCAGGGGGCGCAAGCGGGAAGAGCTTGCGGATATGACGGCGGCGGAAGCACTTAAGCATCCGAACTGGGATATGGGGCCCAAGGTCACGATAGACAGCTCCACCCTGGTCAATAAAGGGCTTGAGATCATGGAAGCGCACTGGCTTTTCGATGTTCCCGTGGATGATATAGAAGTGTATGTCCATCCGCAGAGCATCATACATTCTGCCGTACAGTACAGGGACGGGGCTGTGATAGCCCAGCTCGGGGTTCCCGATATGCATATACCGATACAGTATGCCCTGTTTTACCCGTCTCGTCCGTCACTTGGAGGGAAGAGACTGGATCTGTTTGAAACAGGTGCTCTTACCTTTGAAAAGCCCGATACCGATACCTTCAGGGGGCTGGCACTTGCGATGGATGCGGCAAGGCGCGGCGGAAATATGCCCACAGTCTTCAATGCTGCGAATGAGGCTGCGGTAAGAAAGTTTCTGAAGGACGAGATACGTTTTCCGGAGATTTATGATATCATAGAGGACGCTATGTCGAAGATCCGGTATTCCGCGGATCCCTCCATAGAAGAGGTGTTTATCACCGAAAAAGAGACCCTGGAGTACATACGATAAATGTTCATAAAGCTGTTATTATTTATCATCATTTTTTCTGTCATCGTCATCTGTCATGAGGGAGGACACTGCCTTATTGCCAAGATGAGCGGGATAGGCGTCAAGGAATTCGCGATAGGTCTGGGACCCACCCTGTTCGGCATCAAAAGAGGAGAGACATTATACTCGGTAAAGCTCCTTCCCTTCGGAGGGATAACTATATTTGAGGGGGAGGATCCGGACGAGGCGGATTCACCGAAGTCCTTCAGAAAGGCCTCCGTAGGAGCGAGGTTTGCGACCGTTTTTGCAGGCCCCTTTATGAATTTTGTTCTGGCTTTTTTATTATCCCTGATCGTCATCGGAAGTATAGGCTATGACCTGCCCGTGCTCCATTCCGTTATCGAGGGTTATCCGGCTGAGGAAGCAGGGATACGCGGCGGGGACAGGATCGTATCCATAAATGATAAAAAGATCGTGATCTACAGGGATATAACCCTTTGGACCATGTTTAACGAGGGGAAGAGGGCTGATGTCGTATATGAGAGAGACGGAGAGCTTTTCAGCACCTCCATCACTCCCAGATTCAGTACCGAGGACCAGAGATTCCTTTTCGGTTTCAGAGGACCGGAGGGATATACAAAGGGCGGTCCTCTGGATGTCATCAGATACTCCTTCACTGAGGTAAGATACTGGATCGAGGTTACGGTAAAGAGTCTTATCATGCTTTTCAGGGGACGCTTTTCGGTTAATGATCTCTCCGGACCTGTAGGTGTCGCGGAGGTCGTGGGAGACGTATATGAGAGCTCAAAGGACAGCGGAGCATATTATGTATGGATGAACATGCTTTCCCTTGTGATACTCCTCACAGCTGATCTCGGTGTGATGAATCTCCTTCCTTTTCCTGCGCTTGACGGAGGAAAGCTTGTATTTATCATCTTTGAGGCCATAACCGGCCGCAAGCCCAACGAGAAGGTGGAAGGCATCATAAATCTCATAGGCATGTCTTTCATCATGGTTCTTATGGTGTATGTCATGTTTCATGACATACAGCATTTGTTCAGCTGAAGAGGCTGCGTTGTAGATAGTTGACGGGGATCGGACATGCTGTTTAATTCATATATCTTTATACTGCTATTCTTACCCTTATGTCTGATCGGTTATTATGCCATCAACCATTTCAGGGCGTACAGGCTCGGGCTTTTTTTTCTGTTGGGCATGTCGCTGTGGTTCTACGGGTATTTCAATCCTTACTATCTTCTGCTGATCACCGGGAGCATAATCGGAAATTATGCCTTTTACCGCCTGATCATCCGCCTTGCCGGCAATACGGCAAAAAAAACGGCAATGGCGGCCGGCATCACGGCTAATCTCGCTGTACTTGGATATTTCAAATATACGGATTTTTTCATCGAGAACATAAACATGGTATTTAAGACCGATATCCCGCTCCGGAATATCCTTCTTCCGCTCGGTATCAGTTTTTTTACTTTCCAGCAGATATCATTCCTGGTTGATGCATACAGGGCTGAAGGGGACAGGGTTCCACGGTATGCCCTGCTGGAATACGCTGCTTTTGTCGCTTTTTTCCCCCAGCTCGTGGCGGGACCTATCGTTACGCATGACGTGCTCATCCCGCAGCTTATGGATGAATCAAAGAAAAGCATAAACTGGGAATATATGTCGAAGGGACTGGCCATTTTCACGCTCGGTCTTGCAAAGAAGGTACTGCTTGCCGATGCCTTCGGAAATGTGGTAAATATATGCTTCCCGACAGTTGAATTATTAAATACCACCTCGGCTTTTATTGCAATGCTGGCTTATACCTTCCAGATATACTTTGATTTCAGCGGATACAGTGATATGGCGATAGGACTCGGCTGGATGCTTGGCATTGACCTTCCCGTGAATTTCAATTCGCCCTACAGATCGAGATCGGTTTCGGAATTCTGGGAACGATGGCATATGACGCTGACCTCATTCTTTACAAACTATGTATATATCCCTCTGGGCGGGAGCCGTAAGGGAGCAGCGAGGACATATATCAATACCTTCATCGTTTTCTTCCTGAGCGGTCTCTGGCACGGAGCCGGGTGGACCTTTATCCTCTGGGGATGCATGCACGGGATCGTCATGATCCTTGAGAGAGCCTTCAGCAGATATCTGATAAAGATACCGGGGCTGATACGCTGGATATTTACCTTCGGATTCATCAACGTATCATGGGTGTTTTTCAGGGCATCTGACGTAAAAAGCGCCGTTACCCTGCTGAGATGCATAGCGGGACTCAATTTTGACAACGTGGATATCCTTGCGGGACAGTATTCACCGTTTATGAAAAAGCTTATGGATCAGCTTGGGGATCCGGTCCGTTTACCGGTAATAGTTCCTATCATCCTGGTCCTGATAACGGCATTGATCATAACGGTTTTCCTGCCGAATGCCAAGACCATTGCGGAAAGAAGCGTAAAATACAGGCTTTCTGCTGCGGGTCTTGCCGTACTGCTCACCTGGTGCGTTTTTTCCTTCAGTGGAATGACGACGTTTTTATACTTTAACTTTTAGAAGATATGAAAAGCTGGAGTCTGAGATTCATAATCACATATGCAGTGCTGCTGACAGTCATCGGAGGGGTTACTGTAGTCATAGACCCGTTCTTTCACTATCATAAGCCGCTGTCGGTGCTTGGATATCTTATGACCGACAGGGATGAACGCTACATCAATGACGGCATAGTAAAGCATTTTGACTATGACAGTATTATCACGGGCTCAAGTATGACTCAGAATTTCAAGGCCTCGGAATTTGACGGATTGTTTGGGACCCGCAGCGTGAAGGTACCGTTATCGGGAGGATCCTATCTCGAGATAAATGAGGAGCTTGAGAGGGCATTCAAAGCCAACGGTAATATACGCCTGGTGCTGAGGGGGCTTGATTACGGTCTTATTTCCGCTTCTCCGGATGAGATGCTGATGGGGAAATATCCGGACTATATCTATGATGATAATATCCTGAATGATGCAGAGTATTTTCTGAATAAGGAAGTGTTTACGCTCGGGACCTGGTTTGATGTGATATGGTATACGCTGCACGGCGGAAAGACTACGACCTTTGACGAATACGAAAACTGGAACGACCGGGTTGTCTTCGGAAAGGATGCGGCCATCTCGCAGTACAGACGCGGGCCGAGGCAGGAGGTTGTACCGTATACTCCGCTGGACACAAGGAATCTGGAGGAGAATGTCATAAGACTTGCGGCAGAGCATCCGGAGACGGAGTTTTATTTCTTTTTCACCCCGTCCAGCATATTGTCATTTGACAGCTTCAGGCAGCAGGGGATGCTTGAGAACCAGCTGTCCTGGGAGAAGGAGGCTATAGAGCTGATGCTGCCTTATGATAATATCCGCCTCTTCAGCTTTTTTGATGAGTTTGACATGATAACCGATCTGGATAACTACAAGGATGAGAATCATTACCGCGAAGAGTACAATTCATATATCCTTGAATGCATAAGGGACGGGAAGCATGAGCTGACAAAAGAAAACTATGAGGAGTACTGCAGGAAGGTATGGGATTTCTATACTGCTTATGATTACGACGCGATTTTTGAATAATGACGGTTACTATTGAAGGACGCGGCCGTTTGAGTGAAGTGAGAGTATATGATAGATTATCAGTGTGAAACAGTTTGTTTGATAACATATCACAGAGGTTAGCATGAAGCACAGGATTCCGGTAATAATTGCATTGATATCCGCCTTCATCCTTACGGCGCTGATAATCGCAGGGATCGTTTCGCCCGGAAATAAGACCGATAAGCTGCAGAGGCTTTTCGGGACCTCCGCCTCCGCAAAGACGGTGGAGCAGGCAGAGCCGGCGGATGATGTTTCCGGCTATTCGCAGGAAGGAACTGCTCCTTACGGAGACTCAGGTGAGGATACGGGGAGCGGGGAGCCTCAGGCAGCAGAAGAAACACCTGCAGTAACAGAGAATGCTTCGCAGGATAACGGCGGTA
>CACZRA010000112.1 GCA_902783395.1 uncultured Lachnospiraceae bacterium | reverse complement strand
GCGTCCCCGGCGTACTTAAAGGAGGAGCTGCGGCTGCGGCTTTATTACCGGATATCACCGGTGTCTGTGAGAGCATTACGGGCTGCTTTAATACCGGTCTTTGAAGCTTCCCCCGGAGGGCACACCAGGGACAGTCAGTAAGATGAGCCGGATAAAAATGCTCCGGATCACTCCGGCATATCTTCAGACCGGACTGCAGATCCGTCAGTGCCCGGAACCACTCCGCGGCATCCGGTCTTCTTGAAGGGTCCGTATTCCCCTCCTCAAAGGCACGGATAAAGAGAGAGCGGAGGTCAGGAGGCAGCACGGAAAACTCAGGCGCATATTTCGGGAGCGTAAGTCCTGTCCCTTTTGACCGGAACGGGAAAAAGCCGTTTCTTATATTCTCCACGGGCTGCGGTGCCACAAGGCTTACGCCGCCGGTTTTATTTACCGACGCAGGATCCGCGGCACAGGCAAAGGGATGGCAGCCGTTCATAAGAAGTGAGAAAATATGGACCGCCAGGGCAAAAAGATCCGTTTCCTTCGTAAAGGTCGGGAGCGGCGCATTTTCAAGCGTAAATCCTCCCGATATCTTTTTCTGCAGCTCTGCGGGCATATATTCCGGCATCCCCACCGTGCAGCGGTAAAGGTTACGGTCCTTCCGGTCGGTGATATGGTAAGAGTCCGTATCCACCAGGGTCACAAGACCGCTCATCGAATCAACGGTTATATTATTCGGATTCAGATCACCGCACACCTGTCCTGCCTGATGCACCGCGTTTACCGCCGAGCACAGATTTTTGGCTATCCCCGCCTTCTCCCTGAAGTTCAGTGCGTGGTGTCCCGAGCAGACTGCGCTGAGGCTCTCCCGGTTTTTGACAAGAGGCATGATATATCCGGTGAAGGAGCCGTTCTCATAGATCACATCCACAGGCCAGCTGACCTGGGACAGTGCACCAGCCGGCAGAGGAGATGCCAGCATCGCAAGCAGCTTCCTGTGTCTTACGGCGGTCCTTTTGTCCGGATAGAGCACCTTGAGCACTTTATCCGGACATCCGCAGATACTGTAGACCCGGCCTTCACCTCCGCTACCTATAGGGGGTTCGGCTGCTTCGTATATTTTCCCGCTTTTTCCCTGATATATCATAAATTCCTCCATGCCTATTCAAAAAGCTGTGGATATGCCTTCCTGTTCCATTCATCCTTAAGCCTGATCCAGTCGGGCTCGGCATAGTAGCCGGCCTCTTTCCTTCCGATATCCGCATCGGTATTGATAAGTCCCACAACCGTCTTATCATCCTGTACTCCCTGCATGAGAGCACAGGGATTGTTTGTATCCTTCAGCTCCCTGCAAAGCCTTTTTCCCGCTTTCGGAACGCGTTTCCGGTATACCTTTCCCATCCGCTCACGGAATATGTCCTCTATGTCTCCGCCATCGGAACGTATAAAGCTTTTGATCTTATGCTTCAGCTCCCTGAGCTCCTCTTCGGAGCCGTCAAACCCTTCAGGATCTCCGAAAAACGAAGCCAGGGAAACATAGATCCCGTTTCCGAAATCATCCGCATTTCTTAAAAGTCCCGGCGAGATGATATCGAGCATTCCGTCCGTAAGGATCAGGACTCCGGCGAGTTCACCGTCGTAACGGTCGATCACCCAACGGGTATAGCCTGCCCTGAGCGGGATGACCGATATACCGTCTTCCCCCTTCTGGGGTCTGGTAAGAGGCATATATTCTCCTGATGATGAAAGGCCGATGATCCCCCCGTCCCCGGAATGTCCGAATATGACCTGGTGTCCGTCATATAGTACAACACTCAGCGTGGTATCATAGCTCTCTATAGGATTCCCTGTTCTTTCCGACTCCTTCAATATCGATCCGAAGGCATGATTAAAAGCCGTGCGCAGCATGGACTTTATCCCGATCACGCTTTCGTCCCAGGGCAGATACCGGGCACAGAAGGCCGTCACCGACTCAACGGCGATACGGGATCCTTTCCCGGAATTCCCGGCACTGCCTACCCCGTCTGCCGCCGCAGCTATCACCCATTCTCTGTCCGTACGGACTATCGAGTGACTGTCCTGACAGGGAAGTCCGACGGACTGATGCGATCTCCCCGTCATCGAAAAACCATAGCTCTCGATCATTTCAGCTCCCTCCTTTCCTACCAATCGGAAGGGATCACCTGCGCATCGGCAGGAAGAGGGGCGAGTGCGGTATTCTCATCCACGCGGCTTACCGAAATAGTGACCATGCTTTCACTCAGCCAGTTGAATATCCCTCTGAAATCCGCCTGATCCAGAGATATACAGCGTTTCGTCAGAGAAGTCAGGGTCTCCCTGTCATAGCCCGGAACACCGACTGCCCAGAACTTCAGCTTGCCGCTCCTTCCCTTGCTCTCCTCCAGCGCGATCCTCTCACGGGCTGACGCAATGTCATCGGTAGGGGCGCCGTCTGTGATCATAAAGATCCAGGGTTTGTAGCAGGGCGTTCCCATCGCCGCATAGAATGAGTTTCTTTCCCTGACCTTGTCGATGGCCATTTCGATCCCGGCGCCCATGGCCGTGCATCCTCCTGTGCCAAGCTCCACCCTGTCCATCATGGATATGGGCATGAAGTCCTGTACCAGCCTTGCCCTGTCATTAAACTCGATGATCGCAAGGTCGACTCGTCTTTTGGCAAGCTCATCCAGAGTTGTCTGCTCCTTAAAATCATTGACTGCCCTGTTCAGGCTTTCGATAGGCGCTCCGCTCATTGAGCCGGAAGTATCCAGCAGCAATACGCAGGCCATATGAGGTTCCCCGGGGGACGCGATCTCTTCTCCCGGAAATTCAAGATATGCTGTCTGTCTTAATTCATTCATGTTATTCCCTCCTTTTTGTAAGGCGCTTTGGCACCTTGCCTTCTTGCGGTTTTATTTTCATCTATAGATAAACGTGAGGAGGAAAACTGTTACATGAAAGCAGGAGAGAATCATCTTCTCTCCTGCCGGTATACCGTATGATCCAAATGGTTTATCTGATCAATGCAGATCCATCGTCCATTTTGACTGCTGCTTGTCGATATCCCTCAAAACATCATGGGCATCCTCATATTTGTAAAAGATCTCATCATATACCCTCTGAAGATCCTCCTTGTCATAAGACCAGTCGCTTACGAGCTTCTTGTACCTCTCGTATTCGTCATTCGGCATTTTCATGTTGCATACTCCTTTCATAAAAAACGATTCCTGTCTGTCATAATGACAGTGCTGATTATCGCACACTCACAGTCTTTTGAAAAGAGGGAGAATAGAGGGAGAAATTAATAGAAACAGGAACTCCGGTCAATAATCTATGTTATAATGATTTAAAGGTTAAAAGTACTGAATCACTGTTTTGATACCACACCCGCGATCAGCCTGAATGCAACAAATGGATAAGATTTCTTCAAATATAAAACTGATACGCAGCGCATTTGTCAAAATGATGATCGTAAATATGTTTGTCATGATGGCATCCTGCATGTGCAGCTTTATTGACAACATTGTCATCGGGCGCCTTCTTGGAACGGAGGCGCTGGCGGCAGTGGGTTTCTTCTCCCCTTTGGCAACGGCAGTAGCCCTCTACAATATGCTTGTGATCGGTGTCCAGGTTCTATGCGGGAATTACATTGGCGAAGGGAAAAGGGACCAGCTCGATTCGCTGTTTGTAAACGTCTTTGTCTTTCTGGCTTTTACCGCGGCAGGTGTTTCAGTGCTCGCCATCGTGTTCAGAGAGGGTCTGGCGACCCTGCTCGGTGCAAGGGGCTTTGTCCATACGATGCTATGCGGTTATATTGCGGGATACATGCCGGGTGTCCCCGCGCAGGCGCTCAGCGCAATGCTCATGGCACTTGTCACCTACAACAATGACATTCGCCGTTCGTATTTCAGTGCAGCCGTCATGGCTGCAGGAAATGCGGCAGGAGACATTCTTCTGGCAGGCACAGGGACTTTCGGTATCGGACTTGCTTCCACAATAAGCAGTATCCTTTCACTGTGTATTCTGCTGCCCGGCTACTGCAGAAAGGATAAGACCCTTCATTTCAAAAGGGTCCCTCCGGACTGGAAAGCGATAGGACAGGCAGCAAGGCGTGGAATTCCATTTCTGACATTTACCGGAGGACTTCTTGTCAAAAACTCGCTGCTCAACTATACGCTGTCCACGTGGGAAGGAACAGCCGGCGTGGCTGTAGCGAATGTACTTGCTTCGTGCTGCAACATCTTCGGCATTTTTACAGGCGGATTCGGAACCGCCTATCTGGCCCTTTCCAGTCTGTATTTCGGAGAAAAGGACCGTACCAGTTTCAGCGGATTATTCAGGATCGCCATTCGGATCGGCGAGACCTGTATCATTGTCATTGTTGCGGCGGCCATAGCCTGTGCCCCGTTCCTTTCAGACCTGTTTTTCCCTGCCGGTACTCCAGAATGGGAAATGGGCAGGCAGATGTTTAAGCTGGGTTTTCTGTTCTTTCCGTTCAATATTCTATTGATCGCGCAGATGAATTCACTCCGTGCACAGGGCCGGATGATGCTTGTAAATATCATGTCTGCGGCAGAAGTATCCCTGGTCGGACTGACGATAGCATTTACGGTTCCCCTTTTTGGATCAAACGCCGCATGGCTTGCCAATATGTGGGTCGACCTGCTGTGTATCCTGGTGATGCTCGGCTATTCATGGTTTACCTTAAAGAGGGTGGATCTCAATGCGGACACGATCATTTCATTACCTGACAACTTTGGCGCCTCCCCGGATGAATTCAGGGAGTATTCCTTAAAAACAATGGAGGATGTTTCTCCGGTCTCCGAGTCCGTCATCACATTCTGCAGCGAGAGAGGGATCAATAAAAAACCTGCGATGTATGCCGGAGTCTGCGTAGAGGAAATGGCCAAAAACATTTTCAGCCATGGTTCCCGTCCGGGAAAAAATACCTATGTAGATGTGAGGATCGTTGTTAAGGACGATCTGACGATCCGCATCCGGGATAACTGTCCCGAATTTGATCCAAGGAAAAGACTGGAGCTGTATCAGTCCCGGTCACCTGAGCAGAATTTCGGGATCCGGCTCACCGCGAAGCTGGCACACCAGATCGATTACTATAATAATGCCGGTATCAACACGCTGATAATGTGGATATGACACCGGGCTGAAATATAAAAAGGAGCTGTACGCACTCTTTCTGCGTGACAGCTCCTCTGTTATATCATCGATCTTTCATCATAGATGAAATACTCCGGTATTATAATTTCAGGCTTCTTACCACGAGCATTTCATCGACAAAGCCCTTTGTCTCTGACTTCAGTCCCTCTCCTATGCCGTCCTTGTTCCTTGCTTCGTTCACACGATAGATCAGCCTGCAGGCATTCATATATTCGCCTGTAAGAAGCCTGAGTCTGTATGACAGATGCTCAAGGATCATCCTGACCTTATCGGGATTCTTTTCAAGAAGCTCAGGGATATCAGAGGCATAGATGATCTCCAATATGGTATCTTTTTCCATTACCACGGCCGTACAGCTTCTCTCAACATTGTCTATCATGCCAAGCTCCCCGAAGAAATCGTTTGCGGAAAGCCTTGTAAGGAGCTTCTCTCCGGGAGTGCCGTATCCATCATAAATCCCGATCGCTCCGGAATGAATATCATACATGCAGTCACCCTTCTCGCCTTCCTTGAAGATGACTGTATCCTTGTCATAGGTTTCCACCTTTGAACTATATCCGTCAGCATGACCGCTCTGCTTAAGGATGCGCTCTGCCTCTGCGCTAAGCTTATCGGCAGCCTTACTTCTTTTATATTCGGTAGCAAACCTCATGATACGCTCAATAAGGGCTCCCCCGAATTCCTTGTCCACGCTGTCACTGATCGCCTTGACCGCAACACTTGCATCGGCATAGTCATCGGTGAGTTCACGAAGCCTTCCGCTGAGGCTCTTCATTATCTTCATTACCATGGCAGGCTGTGTCTTGAAATAATCCATGACCTCTTCGCAGCCGACCTCAAGAACTGTCACATCCTCTGTTGCAACTGCAGTAGAGCTTCTCGGGCAGGCTTCGATCACGGCTATCTCACCGAAGATATCGTCCCTTCCAAGCTTTGTCAGTTCCTGCTGCTCACTGTCTCCGTATCCGGCATAGATGGTGACAACTCCCTCCTTGATCTGATACAGGGTGCTTCCCATCTCTCCTTCCGAAAAGATCACCTCGCCCTTTTTAAACTGCCTGTCTGTCATGCCTTCAATACCACCTTTCTGCTGTTACTGTACCGGCCGAAACCCCGCCAGTAATGCGTTTTTTAACCTTATAATTGTACTATCTTACTTTTTTCATGTCAACTTTCAGCGGTCCGTTGTTATGATCCTACTTAACCCTTGTAAACACGATTACCGGCTTTTTATCCCTTTCCGCTATCATGGCTTCAAATTCCTTTGCCCCGCCGGTGAAATCCTTGTCATGATCATAATCATTGGTCTCGCGAAGGAAGCCGATGTATTC
>CACZRA010000111.1 GCA_902783395.1 uncultured Lachnospiraceae bacterium | reverse complement strand
TATTATGTTAACGGTGATGAGCTTACGGTCGTTGACATACCGACAGGCTATACCCATTCCATAACCAATACCGGAGATACTGATATGGTGACGCTCATGTGGGCCTCAGAGGCCTTCAACCCCGATAAACCTGATACATATTATGAGGAAGTGTAGGGAGTGTAGGGAGTGTAAAGAGAATGAACAGATTAAAACTGATGACGATCCTCGGGACGAGGCCCGAGATAATAAGACTCTCGGAGGTAATAAAGTGCGCGGACAGGTATTTTGACCATGTGCTCGTGCATACCGGCCAGAATTATGACTATACGCTGAACCAGGTTTTCTTTGAGGATCTGGGCCTTCGCGAGCCGGATCATTATCTTGACAGTGTCGGCGCGGATCTCGGAGAGACGATGGGAAATATAATCGCGAAGTCCTACGCGCTGCTTGCCGAAGTAAAGCCGGATGCCGTCCTTATCCTCGGAGATACGAACTCGGCATTGTCCGCCATATCGGCGAAGCGTCTCAAGATCCCGATCTTTCACATGGAGGCGGGCAACCGCTGCTGGGACTGGAACGTGTCGGAGATGATAAACCGCAAGATAGTGGACCATATATCGGACATCAACCTGCCGTATACGGAGCATTCGAGGAGGTATCTTCTGTCCGAGGGCATAGACGGCAAGACGGTATTCGTTACAGGCTCCCCTATGAAGGAGGTGCTGATAAAGAACAGGGATAAGATAGAGGCTTCAAAGGTGCTGGAGGAGCTTTCGCTCGAGCCGGAGAAGTTTATCCTCGTATCCGCGCACCGTGAGGAGAATATAGACATCGAAGAGAACTTCATGGCGCTCATGAATTCGATCAATCATATCGCAGCGAAGTATGACATGCCGGTCATTTATTCCACTCATCCGAGGTCAAAGAGCTTCATAGACAGGAGAGGCTTTGTCTTTGATGAAAGGGTGAGAAGCCTGAAGCCCTTCGGATATTTTGATTACAACAAGCTGCAGGAGAATGCCTTCTGCGTGCTGTCAGACTCGGGAACTTTGTCGGAGGAGTCGGCGATGATGGATTTCCCCGCGGTGCTCATACGCACGTCTACCGAGAGACCTGAGGTGCTGGACAAGGGCTCGGTCGTCATCGGCGGGATAAAGTCTGAGGATGTGGAGCAGGCGGTGGAGCTTGCGACTGCCATGTATGAGGCACATGAGCCGTATGTGGAGGCCTGTGACTACGCTGACCGTAATGTCTCGGTCAAGGTGATCAAGCTGATCCAGAGCTATACGAAGATAGTGAATGAGACAGTATGGCTGAAGCGGTGATATCCTATATTGGTTTACATAAAACAGGCATCCTGTTTCAAGAGCTTCTTGTAACATGAAGGTGCTGGTCCTCGACATAGCCGCGTCAAAGACCGGTGCACTGTCCGTTTTGAGGGACTTCTACGGGTATGTGAGGGAGCATTCTCCGGGCTCCCCTGTTTCCTGGACCTTTGTGACCGGCGTTCCGGGACTTCTGGAAAGTGTTCCTGAAAAGAACATAGACGTCATCGTCCGTGATGACGTGAAGGCTTCTTCCGCGGCAAGGCTTAAGTTTGAGCTTTTCACGGGAGGCGGATGGGTGAACAGCCTTTCTCCCGATATAGTTTTCAGTCTGGAAAATATGCTGCCCCGGGGGATCCGCTCCGGTATCAGGCAGGTTCTTTATATCCACCAGCCGGTGGGCTTTCAGCATGAAAAAAAGTTTTCTCTTTTCAATAAAGCCGAGAGGGAGCAGGCTCTCTATCAGAGATTTTACCATCCGCTGATAATCGCTTCCGCGAAGAGGGCGGACAGCTGCATAGTCCAGACCGGATGGATGAAGCGGTCATTGATAAGAGATCTGAAGACAGGAGCGGATAAGGTATATAAGATCCCTCCGGATATCCCCGATCTTTCGGGCTATGTGCAAAGCGGCCGGTTTGACAGCAGGAGATTCTTCTATCCCGCGAGCGATCTGCCCTACAAGAACCATGCGGTCATAGAGGAAGCGAAAAAGCTGCTCGCGGCAGAGGGCTTTGAGCCGGAGATACTGTATACGAAGGAAAAGGTGCTCCCGAGGGAGGAGGTCTTTGCGGAATATAACCGCAGTACGCTTTTATTTCCCTCATATCTTGAGACCTACGGGATGCCGCTCGGCGAAGCGCAGCAGTTCGGCAATCCCGTTATAGCGGCGGATACGGAGTTTGCGAGGGAAGTCCTCGAAGGCTATGACAATGCGTATTTCTTCAATGCTTTCGATGCGGTTTCCCTGGCCGGATACATGCGCAGGGTGATGGAGGGCGGCATCACACCGGGCAGGCCGCGAAGGACAGATGCAGGAGCAGGCTCCTTCCGGGAATTGGTTGACATAATTCTTGATGATTCGCAAAACAGCCGGGCCTGACGATCCATGATGACGGAGGTGGGAGGATATGCCGGAAAAGCCGAAGATATCCATAATATGCATAATCTATGATGTGGCGGAGTTCCTGCCGGAGGCGGTAGAGAGCATGGTCTCCCAGACCTATGAGAACCTGGAGATCATCCTTGTGGTAGGTATGAAGGAGGGCTGTGATACAGGTGACTTTGCTATTTGTGAGAAGTATGCGGCGGAGGATGAGCGCATAAAAATAGTCACAACGCCCGCAAGGGGAGCCGGAGATGCAAGGAATAAAGGCCTTGATGCAGTGACAGGGGAATATATCGGCTTTGTGGACGGGGATGACTGGGTCGAACCTGATATGTTTGAAAGGCTCTATGATAACCTCAAGAAGTACGATGCCGGGATGTCTGTCTGCGGCAAGTTCAGCGAATACAAGGACCGCTCGGAGCCCGATCCGGAAGCGCCGGTGAGGGAGATGACTCCGGCAGAGGCCTTTGAGATGATAATAAGAGGGACGGGGTTTTTCTTTCACTGCTGGGACAAGCTTTTCAGGGCTTCGGTATTTGAGGGGTTAAGATTTCCCGATGACAGATACCTCGAGGACAGGTACGTGATCGACAAGGCGATAGCAAGGGCGGAGCGCATTGTCTATGACCCGGTTCCGCTGTATCATTACAGGGTGAGGGGCAACAGCCTTTCAAGGGTAAAGGATATGGCCGAGTATAATACGGAGGCGGATACGGAGTTTGCGGCCTTTGCCACCGGGATCGCGCCCGGTCTCAAAAACGCGGCGGATGCTTTCCTTCTTTACGACCATCTGACCTGTATCCAGAATTACCTGCTGTATTTCAAGGGTAAGCCTGAGAATACCGACAGGATGAGGAAAAAATATAAAGAGCATATGGAGTTTGTAAGGAATATGGGCGGCAGCATCCGCACTAATCCGGAGATAGGAAGGAGCCTTGCGGTCAAGAGGCTGCTGGCTTTATATGCACCGTGGCTTCTGGCTTTTATCACGAAAAGGCACGTGAAGCAGCTGTCGCATGACAGGGAATTTCAATAAGGCATAAGGAGTATAGAATGAGAGTACTGGCACTTTATCTTCCGCAGTATCATGCCTTTAAGGAGAATGACGAATGGTGGGGCGAGGGCTATACCGAGTGGACCGCGGTAAAAAACGCGAAGCCTTTGTTTCCCGGACATGAGGAGCCGAGGGAGCCTTACGACGGCATTTATTATGACCTCTCCGATGAGACGGGGGAGAGATTTAAGCTGCAGGCTGAGCAGGCAAAGGAATACGGGATCTACGGGTTTGTATTCTATCAGTACTACTTCACGGGGCATAAGCTCATGGAGCGGCCCATGGAGATACTGCTGCGCCATCCCGGGATAGATCTCCGTTACTGCATCTGCTGGGCGAATGAGAGCTGGCGGAGGTCCTGGTACGACTATAATGAGGAGCTTCTGATGGAGCAGAGATACGGCAGCGAGCCTGAGTGGCGCGCGCATTTCGATTATCTCGTGAGGTTCTTCAGGGATGAAAGATATATAAAGATAGACGGG
>CACZRA010000110.1 GCA_902783395.1 uncultured Lachnospiraceae bacterium | reverse complement strand
GGTATCATCATAATGGCTACCAATATAAAGGGTAATATTGATCCTGCCTTCATGCGCCGGATAAGGTTCGTGGCGCATTTTGAGAATCCGGATGAGGAAATGAGAAGGGCGATATGGCTCGGCTGTCTGAACGGAGGGATGGTCCCTCATGAGGAGATAGACACGGACTATCTTGCCTCCCAGTTTGATACCTTTACCGGAAGCGTGATAAAGACGGTGTTCCTCAATGCCTGTTCTCTGGCAGCGGTTGACGGGAAGCTTGAGATGAAGCATCTGGTACGGGCCATAATGCAGGAAAAGGAGAAGGAGAGCGCGGTAGGCTTTACCTCCGATACGCTCGGGAAGTACGCATACCTGATTTAAAGTGCCAGAAGTAATTGACACCATCTGTTCGTGGATTTCATTCTCTTCCTCTGTGACAATGAGGGGCGGATCGTGCCGCTCGAGGAATATCTGGATTATCTTTCAAAGGTACAGGATATGGATGATCTTCAAATCCTATTGAAAAATCAAGGATGATAGAGTATCATTAAATGGTATGCGGAGCACCCGGATGGATGCTTCGGCATCTGACTTCATTTTATTTCGAAAGGTGGGTATGTTCATGACGGAAAAGCAGTTCAAGAAGGGCGATGTTATTTTTCGCGAGGGAGACAGGGGCGAAAGCCTTTTTCAGATCGTTGACGGTGTCGTAGGGGTCTACGCAAGCTACGGTGAGGCTGGTGAGCAGCTTCTTACGGAGCTTTCCGCAGATCAGTTTCTCGGCGAGATGGCCGTTATAGAAGCTTATCCCCGCAGCGCTACGGCTGTGGCATTGGCTGATGTAAAGGCTGTTGAGATCCAGTCCGGAGAGGTAAGTGAGTATTTCAAGTCTCAGCCGGATAAGGTAATGGACATAATGAAGCATCTTGGCGGACGTCTTCGTGAGCTTACCGATGATTACAGCGATGTATGCGCTACCATAGAGGAGCTTCATCTCGGAGAAGAGAAGCCGGAGAGGAGCAAGAGCCTTATTGAGCGCATCAAGAAGTTCGCTTCCGTATACAAGTCAAGCAGGAATGCGGACCGGCTCAGCGCTGAGACCATTAGAAAGCTTGATCGGACGGGACATGCCGACGGTTTTACGACTAATGTCGAGGGTTATTCAAAGGGAACCATCCTCTTCAGGGAAGGCGAAAAGGGAGACTGTATGTACGACGTTCATTCGGGTTCCGTAGGTATCTACAAGGCATACGGACTTCCCGATGAGAAGCTCCTTACGACTCTCCAGCCCAACCAGTTCTTCGGCGAGCTCGGAATGGTCGAGAACAGCAAGAGAAGCGGTACCGCGGTAGTTATGAGTGACAACACGAGTATCGAGGTCATATACGAAAAGGATCTTAATGAGCTTTTCAGGGAGAACCCTGTCAAGATAGAGATGATCCTGGCACATCTTTCACACAGGCTGAGACGTCTCACCAAGGAATACATGACAGCCTGTAAGCTCGTTTACAGGGTATCCGATGCTGAGGCAAACGGCACTGTAAGCGAAGAGCTTAAGAAGGAAGCCGAAAATTACCAGGCATTTTTTTATGACTGAAATCAGGTCGATCGACGAAAGAAAGACTGTACTGCAGGTACAGCCGCATTACGAATTCCGTGAAGAATGGGAGATACTTGCCGAAAGCGAGGATCTCAGTTACGAAGCACTGGATTTCTCATTACCACCCGCTCTCATTGAGAGCGGGTTATTTGAAGAGTACGCAAAATGGTACAGGGAATGCGGGCGCACCACTTCCATTCACGGATTTTTCATGGATGTAAATCCGGCGAGCTCCGATCCGGCGTTCAGGGCTCTCTCGCGCGAAAGATGCAGGCACAGCTGCGCGACTGCCAACCTTATAGGTGCGAAGAACGTCGTCTTTCATTCAAGCTGTTTCCCGTTCCTCAGAGGGATATATCTTGATGTACTCAATGCGAGATGCGCGGAGTTTTATCAGGAGATCGCAGAGGAATTTGATGTAAATATCTTTATAGAGAACAGTCCCGACATAGACGCGGGACCGATAAGCACCCTGATGAAGCGGATCAATGATCCGAGGATCGGGGTGTGTCTCGATATAGGCCACGCCAACTATTCCAATATGCCGATAAAGCAGTGGTTCGAGGAGCTCGGAGAGTGGATCGGTTATTTTCATATATCCGACAATCTCGGGATATATGATGATCATTTACCGCTCGGAGAGGGGGCCGTGGACTGGGATGAGGTAGATGAGCTGTGGCGTGCGCTTGACAGGAAGACCTATATGACCCTTGAGGTCAACGGTTTTGTCACTGCCGGACGTGCCGTAAGGTTTTTGCGGGAGAACGGCTATTTCGGACTGAAATAGAGGAGAGGGTTTCTATTATGAGTGATTCAGCTGAGATGATGCGAAAGAAGATCCTTTCGAACATTAATGACGGGATACTGTCCATCACCTTTAACGGGATAGTAAACTACGCAAATGATACAGCCATAAGGATACTGGGTATGCCGGAGGAGCAGCTCATCGGAAAGAGCTTTGCTTCAAACTTCTTTGAGAATCCTGAAAACGACGATTTTGCGCAGGCTGTACTGGACAGTATATACGACAGACAGGATCCTCATGATGCGATAGTCAATTACACCTCAAACGGAAAGACATATGTACTTAGGATGCTCACGTCCTTCTATACCGACGGGGGAAAGAGGACCGGGATCATAGTTTTATTCTCGGATATGAGTGAGGTGGTCGAGCTTCGTGATGCGGTGAAATCCATGCAGAGGATAAAGATGCTGAACAAAAAGCTGGAGCTGCGCAACAAGCTCCTCAGCGAGACCTTCGGACGGTTTCTTTCGGATGAGATAGTACGTCAGCTTCTGGACACTCCGAAGGGACTTGAGCTCGGCGGAAAGAAGCAGAGCCTTACCATAATGATGAGCGATCTCAGAGGCTTTACGGCTTTGAGCGAGAGGATGGATCCGTCGGATCTTATCTCCCTGCTGAACCACTATCTCGAGACCATGACGGATGCGATACAGAGCAACGGCGGTACCATAATCGAATTCATAGGCGACGGGATACTTGCCATATTCGGAGCTCCTCTTTCTTATGAGGATCATGCGTCAAAGGCGGTGGCAGCGGCTCTCCAGATGGAGGCCTCCATGAAGAAGATAAACGACTGGAATGAGGAAAGGGGTTATTCCGCTCTTGAGATGGGTATAGGCATCCATACGGGAGAGGTGATAGTAGGAAATATCGGCTCTGAGAAGCGTACCAAGTACGGAGTGGTCGGAGCGGCGGTAAATCTCTGCGGAAGGATAGAGAGCTATACGGTAGGCGGGCAGATACTCATTTCGCCGGATACGAGGGCTTCCGTGACTTCAGAGCTTGAGATCGCCAAGGAGATGAAGGTGTATCCGAAGGGAGCGAGCAAGGAGCTTGTACTGTATCTTGTGACCGGTATCGGGGAGCCGTACAACATCCATGTGAATATGGGCGCAGCCAAGCCGTTAGAGCTTAAGAAGCCGGTTCCCGTGTGCTTTTACAGGCTTGACGGGAAGCACAGGCTGGAGGGGACGATGTACGGCGGGATAAAGGCTGTTGCGAATGATATGGCGGTCATCGAGACTGACGCATCGCTTTCTGTGATGGATAATATCGAGATAGATGCCGGGGGAGATCTTTACTGTAAGATCATGGATGAGGAGGACGGAGGATATCTGCTTCAGTATACGTCGGTGCCGATCGGGTACGAGAAGTGGATCAAGCCTTATATGTAGCGGATACATACATGATGGCTCTCGGGCCATGATATAGTTTGTTGCTCGAAGTTATCTCGTTACTATTGCACTAAGAAAGTGCGTTTACGCAGTGCGGGAGTCACGAGGCCGGAGTTATTCACATCCATGTTCAGTAACTCCTCTCGGGTACATCCATGTACCCGAGCCTCTGATAGTGTAGCACTTTCAAGTGCAATCACGTAACTCGATAGTACATCGCAACAAACTACATCAAGTCCCTCGAGCCCTGTACACTGTAGATACATCAATACGGAGGTGAGCGAATGAGAAAGGATTACCAGGCAGCGTTAAAATTGGGAGAGGCAGCTGTAAGAAAAGCCATAAGACAGGGCGTTTCACCGTATCTGCCGGCCCTTGACTCCATCGAGGAGGTCCGCCACAGCACGAGGCAGACTCCCATGGGACTCGTCGAGCTCCCTCTGGACCGCATAAAAGGAAACAAAGAGATCGCAAGAAACAACTCCTTCGCGAATAACTTCATGCCCCTTTTCGATGACGGCAGCGAGTTTGCGATGAAATGGTCCAACCTCTATGATTCCTTCAAGCAGGAAGGCATCAGGGATGCTATCAAGGCCTACGAATACATGCACAATTTCTACGTGCAGGAAGGAAATAAAAGAGTTTCCGTATCCAAATACGAAAATGTCGACTTCATCCTTGCCGATGTAACCAGGATAATCCCGGAGAAGAACGATACCAAAGAAGTCAGGGCCTATTACGAATTCCTTGATTTCTATAAAGTCACAAAAGAATTCTACATAGTACTTACCGAGCCCGGGGAATATGAACAGCTCGCGGAGCTTTTGGGCCAGAACTTAAAGGACGAGTGGCCTGAGGACTTAAGGAGCGATCTCAGGGCTTCATATTCCATCTTTTCAAAGAAATGCAAATCGGTGCTGAAGATTGACAGCAATTATTCCATAAGCGAGATCTTCCTTATCTACATTTCGATCTTTCCCATGAGATCGCTGCTTTCCGACAGCGATGACCAGATCGTAAAGAATATAAAGATGGCTCAGAATGAGCTTCTCGGCAGCAACAGCATGGATGATATCCTCTTCCTTGACAAGGCGCCTGAGGAGGAGGCAAAGCGCCCCCGCGGTCTGAAGGGCATACTGTCCGGAGGCGCGAAGTACACGGCATCGTCTCCGCTCAGGGTCGGCTTTATCTATGATGCTGATCCCGAGGATTCAAGATGGATAGACAGCCACGAGGCAGGAAGGCTCTACCTCGAGGAGATGACCGGAGACGAGGTCGTATCAAAATGTTATATAAGCACCGGCGGAAAGGATGCGCTGGCCGAAACCCTTGAGGAGGCGGCTTCGGATAAGAGCGGCATAATATTTACTGTCTCGCCCAGGATGGCATCCGAAACCCTGAAGGCTGCGGTGAAGCACCCGGAGATCAAATATCTCAACTGTTCCATAGGAGGGACCAGCTCAACAGTGAGGAGTTACCACGGGAAGCTCTATGAGGGAGCCTTCCTTATGGGGGTACTTGCGGCGGACATGCAGCTCAGGGATGAGGCAAGAAAGCCGGAAAGACGCATCGGATATCTGGTGCGCAACTTCGGAAATATGAGCATGGCAAATCTTAACGCCTTCGCGATAGGCGTATCCCTTATCGATCCTGAATGCATGATCTCTATGAAGTACGCGGGAAGCAGCGGAGGCTATGATTACTATAACGAATGGAAGTCGGAGGGCGTCCTGTACTATGCGGACTTTGATTACTCCTTCAGCCAGGCTGACAGCAGACGTCCCGGTGTGTACAGGATCGGAGACGGCAAGGATGTCTCCATCGGGACTCCCTACTACAACTGGGGAAGATATTATATGCAGATAGTCCACTCCGTACTCTACGGAGACTGGAGCATACAGCAGGTAGCCGGCTCCCGTCTCGCCACGAACTACTGGTTCGGGCTGTCAGGGGGAGTGGTTGACATAAGAATTAAGGACATTCCCTACCAGACAAGGAAGCTTCTGGCTTTCTTCAAGAGCGCTGTTATCTCCGGAAATATGGATCCCTTCTCGGGAGAGCTCCGGTCGCAGGCCGAGGTCATACAGGAAGGCCTCTCAGCCGGCCAGAATACGGTATCCCTTGTGTTCGACACGCTTCCTGCCGCAAAGATAGCCACTATGGAGTGGATGAACGACAACGTTATATGAAGATCCTCGTTGTGGCCGATGAAGAATCAGCTTCACTGTGGGATTATTATACGCCGGATAAGGTGGAGGGAATCGAGCTCATCATATCCTGCGGCGATCTGAACGCGCAGTATCTTGAATTTCTCGTGACCATGACCTCCTGCCCGGTGCTTTATGTGCCGGGAAACCATGACACCGCCTATGAAAAAGCCCCTCCGGGGGGATGTGAGAATATAGACGGCAGGATATTTGTATATAAGGGACTTCGTATCATGGGGCTAGGAGGCTCCATGAAATATAAGGACGGACCTTATATGTACACTGAAGCGCAGATGAGAAGACGCGTACTGAGCGCATATCCCGGGATAATAAAACACGGCGGCATTGATATCCTGGTGACCCATGCTCCCGCAAAGGGCTACGGCGATATGAACGACCTGCCGCACATGGGATACGAGTGCCTTAACGGTCTCCTTAACATCTGTCATCCGGCATATATGCTTCACGGCCATGTCCATGCCTCATATATGGGGGGATTTAAGAGGGAGACCCTTCACCCTGCAGGCACAGTCATCATAAACGCGTATGACAGATATGTGTTTAATTTCAGGGAAGCCGATAAAAAGATCATAAAACGTACAATTCTCATCAAGAGCATACTTAATTACCGTTCGTAGTTTTTCAGGTTTTGGTTTTATTATGGCCGGACAGGATGTGAACAGAAGGGATAAAAAAAAGAGGCCGCTCAGGCATGCGGTCGTACTGAACATGATCACGGGAACAATACTGCTTGCGTTCATCGCGGGCGCTGTCGTTCTTATTCTGTATCCCTATACGGTGATGAGGGGCTTTAAAAAGGATACGGACTGCGATATGGACTATACCCTGCGGATGCTTGACAGGGATTACCTTGAGGATATCGCCGGGAGGACGAAGGAGATCTATTACAGCCTGTCCGAAAGCGAGAAGTCCGATCCTTTCACGGATGAGTACAGGGACCGTTTCAGGGCTCTTTCGGAGGAACCCGGGTTCAAAGAGGCAAGAAGTGTGCTCTTTGACTGCAGGGAGACGGAGGAGATGAGTAATATCGCATTCTTTTTTTACGATGATGAGAATGACAGGTTCGTCATAATCATCGACGGCGATACCGATGAAAACTTCTATCTTCCCGGGCAGTATGTTTCGGAGGAGAACGGGAGCATAGACAAGCTTCCGACCATAAAGAACATACAGAAGTCCGAATGGCTGATGTCGCTGAACTATGCCGCGCTTTCCGGCTGGACCCTTTCAAATTACAGGGATGTGACCGGGAAAAACGGAGACGTTATCGGATTTATCTATACAGATATGAACGTCAATGAGTTCTACAACAAGCTGTTTCTTTTTGTAGTGGTTTATGTGGTCCTGATGCTCATCGTCATGGCAAGGGTTGCGGGAAGAGCCACTGCTCTTCTGAAGGAGAGGATAATCGATCCTGTCACCACGCTTTCCAGGACTGCCGTAGCTTATACCGAAAGGGACAAAACCAGTGAGGATGAGGGCGTGACCTACTTCAGGGATCTTGATATCAACACGGGGGATGAGATAGAGACCCTCTGGGAAAGCCTCACGGACATGGAAGCGGACATGAATGACACAATGAAGCGCATCAGGGAAATGACCTCCGCCCGTGAGAGGATCGATACGGAGCTTTCCATCGCAAGACAGATCCAGGCAGCGATGCTGCCGGGGAATTTTCCGGCCTTCCCGGAACGTACTGATTTTGAACTCTTTGCCGTCATGAATCCCGCAAGAGAGGTCGGCGGGGATTTCTATGAGTTCTTCCTGATCGATGATGAACATATAGCGCTCGCCATAGCCGACGTCTCCGACAAGGGTGTACCGGCGGCCCTCTTTATGATGATAGCAAGGACGCTGGTGAAAAATCACGCGAGGCTGAACTCTTCTCCCGCGGAGATACTCTCCTTCGCCAATGCCAGGCTATGCGAGGGGAATGAGGCAGGACAGTTCGTTACCATATGGCTTGCGATCGTGGAGCTTTCCACGGGACGTTGTATCGCCGGAAACGCAGGACATGAGCATCCCGCGCTGTGCAGGGCCGGGGGGAGCTATGAGCTTCAGATATATGACCATTCCATGCCGCTCGGGGTTCTGGAGGACAATGAGTTTTCGGAGCATGAGTTCATGCTTTATCCGGGAGACCGCATCTTTGTATATACTGACGGGGTGACCGACGCGATAAACAGTGAGGAGGAGCGGTTCGGTGCCCAAAGGATGCTTGAAGCACTCAATAAGGATGCCGGTGCCTCACCGGAGGAAACGCTGGAAAACGTCAAGAAGGCGATAATCGGATTTGAGGACGGCACCGAGCATTACGACGATATCACTATGCTCAGCTTTGTCTACCGAAGTACCTGAAGCAGAGCATGGTTATATCATCAAACTGCTTTGCTCCTTCGACAAATTCATCTATGCTGTTCATGACCCTGTCGATGGATTCTTTGGGCATTGTAAAGGTTTCCCTGTTGAGCGCCGCGAGCATACGGTCCGTCCCAAAGAGCACATCGTCATCGTTTGTGGCTTCCGCCACGCCGTCCGTATAGACGAAGATCGTATCTCCCTTATTCATCTGGAATTCACGCTCTTTGAAGGAGGCTCCTTCGACCACGGCCAGCGCGGGACTGTGCCTGTACTGGATGAGCTCGTAATTCCCGTAGGAACGAGAGATCGCCGGATGCTCGTGACCCGCGTTTACGGCAATCCCCCGTCCGGTGGAAAGCTCGATAAGTGCGGCCCATACGGTAACGAACATGCTTGAGGTGTTTCCGTCCATGAGCTGCGCGTTCACATTTGCCAGTGCCGTTCCCGGACTGTCTCCGTATATGAGGCGGTTACGTATCAGCCCCTTTGCCACCATCATGAAGAGCGCTGCGGGGATGCCCTTTCCGGATACATCCGCTATCACCAGCGCGATATGGTCATCATCCACCATGAAAAGGTCATAGAAATCACCGCCTACCTCCTTTGCCGGAGTCATTGCCGCATAGATGTCAAATTCATGCCTGTCAGGAAGATAAGGAAAGGTCCTGGGAAGCATACGGCTTTGTATGGTCGAGGCCAGATGGAGCTCCCTGTCGACGACGGCTTTCTTCCTGCCCTGTGATACATTCAGGAGGCAGTACATGAGCAGCATTACGAGCATCAATACGGCATATCCTATGGAAAGCCCGTAGACTGCGATGGTAAGGAGGCTAATCGCTATCGGTGCCAGAGCGTACAGGAAAAGCGTCACCGCCTGATGCAGCTCAAGCTGCTTTCTTTCAACTATTACCGCGGCCAGGGCGGAAAGCATGACGAAAAGTCCGTATATCGTTGAAACTATATAGTATTTCTCCCTCTGATAGGCGCCCGAAGCATCCACCGTAAAGTATATTCCCGTGAAAAGGTTTATGATTATGAGCAGCAGCGCTATCAGAAGGCCGGCCTGGACCAGCTTTCCGAGAGTCTTTATTATCTTGTCCTCAAGCTTCAGATAGGTCATGGTATAGAGCCAGAAGAAATAGGCTGCGATCGGAGCGCACATATAATAACACGTATTATCAATAAGATTGAGCCATCTCAGCTGCGGCATATAGTTCACAAGCCATGCGCAGGCATCGGTGAAAAGCCCAAATATGACAGTATTCAGCAGATAGAGGAAATACCGGTGGCTGACCCCGGTCTTCTGCACATCTATTATTGTGCAGACGAAAAGAAGATATCCCATAGCCATGCCGAAAATATCGGCTGTGATGTTGAGGATATAGATATCCCGGAGATCAGCAAGCCCCCTGATGAATAAAAAAACGATACTGAGCACGATAAGCGTCACATATACGGTGCTCGTTATCAGCACTCTTTTTTTCTGTTTTTCCGTAAGGATCCCCATATGCCTACTGATTATAAACATGAAGGGGCGGATTGTAAATATTGGCGGCTGCCGTAATTGTAACAGTGGGGCTGTATAGTGTATAATTGTCAGGATAACGGTATTATGTGCCGCGGCATCAGGAGGTTCATAATGAGTGATATAACGGTTTATTCTATCGATAAGGAACAGGCGGAGGATGCTTCCGGTCTTATGCTGCCGGAGCAGGCCGAGGCTCTCGGAAAGGGGCTTCCCATAGCGGCTTTTGCCGCGGCTTTGGACGGAGAGGTCATAGGAACCCTGGCGGGAGCGGCCGAAAACGGTGTTTTCTATATACAATCCCTTTACGTTCACCGGGATCACAGGAGACTCGGAGCAGGCAGGGCGCTTGTTGAGGAGCTGGACAGATTCGCGGTTGATATGGATCTCGGGCTGAAGGCCGAGTATACGCTTCAGAATGAGGATGGCAGAACCCTCGCTCCCTTTCTGGAAGCCCTTGACTTCGTAGAGGACCCGGTTCATTTTCCGAATTACTGCCTGGCTCCGCTCAAAAACCTTCACATCAATGTAGGGGCTTCCGCGGTCCAGTACTCCGGGATCACGTCCTTCTTTGAGACCTCTAAAAATCTCCTTGAGGCCGCGAGTGAAAGGAGCCGGCTGGAAGGCTACCCGCTTCCTGCCGGAGGTCTTTTGTCATCCGGGACCAATCCGGAGATGAGCTACTGCTCGGTGAGAAGGGGCAGGGTCTCCGCCTATGTCGCTGTGGAGGCTCTTGGAGACGGGATGGTCCGCATACCGGCGTTATGGTCGGAGCTTAACG
>CACZRA010000109.1 GCA_902783395.1 uncultured Lachnospiraceae bacterium | reverse complement strand
TGGCAGGAGTCATAGACGGTGAGTGCTTTTATACCGGGCGTCCGGTAAGATTCGGATATATGTATATCGATGCTGTGAATGAGCCGTTTTCGGAGGATGAATTATACAGAAGCCTTGAGGGGATGCGGGGACATGAATTCCATTATTATGACAGCACCGTAAACGGAGAGGCATGTACTGCAGTAAAGCCCGGTAAGGAAAAGAAACGGAACTGTATGATCGTAAGAAACAACGGCATCTGGGGATTCCCGCATTTTTACTACGATTCCGTTCCCGGATTCGTTGACTGCTTTATCGAAAGGATGAAGCAGAAAAGCCGTATACAGAGGTAAAAATGATCGACGCAAATTATCATGCACATACGAGAAGATGCAAGCACGCCGCGGGAAGCGAGAGGGAATATATCGAAAGCGCGATAAGAAACGGGTTTAAGATCTTCGGTTTTTCGGACCACACTCCCCAGCCCTATGAAAACGGCTTTGTTTCTCCTATACGCATGGACATGTCAGAGCTCGACGGATATGTGGATACTCTGAAGAGACTGAGGGAAGAGTATGCGGACAGGATAGAGATAAAGATAGGACTTGAGGCAGAGTACTTCCCGGAGCATTTCGATAAGCTCATGAGAGAGGTGAGAAAGCGCGATATAGACTATCTCATCCTCGGCCAGCATTATGTTCCGGATGAGGAGTACGGATTTTATTCAGGAAGCCCTTCCGGGAGCAAAGAGCGGCTTGAAGAATATGTGGACGAGGTGATCGATGCGCTTGAAACAGGGGAGTTCATGTATCTTGCGCATCCCGACCTGATACATTTTACCGGTCCGGAGGATATATATCTCAGTCATATGAAAAGGCTTTGTGAATATGCGCGGGATAACAGGATCCCGCTGGAGCTTAACGCGCTGGGGCTTATGCTGGGCAAGTGGTATCCGGTGGAGAGTTTTTTCAGGATGGCTGCCGGAATGGGATGTCAAATTATTTACGGGTGCGATGCACACTCTCCGGAACAGGTCGTCCAGCCTGAAGGCATACGCGGCATGATGGACTTTATTGAAACGGCGGCGGTAAAGCTGTCTTTCCCGGAGCGGCATGATCTGCCGGAAAATGCAGGGGATGAGGTATAGAGGAACATATGAGTACAAATGAGATACCGGAAAAAGATCTGCTTGATAAATATGAGAAGCTGAAGGAGTATATCAGGTCATTGGAAAGAGTCGCGGTTGCTTTTTCCGGCGGAGTGGATTCGACATTTCTTCTCTATGCCGCGAAAGAGGCTGTGGGAAGCGGGGCTTTCGCGGTCATAGCTTCTTCCTGCTCTTTCCCGCAGCGGGAGCTTGATGAGGCAAAGGCATTTTGCGACAAATACGGGATAGGGTATGAAGTGGTAAGATCCGGGGAGCTTGAGATAGAAGGATTCTCTCATAATCCCCCAAACAGATGCTATCTCTGCAAGCATGAGCTTTTTGGAAAGATCCGCAGCGCGGCAGAAGAGAAGGGAATCCATGAGATCCTTGAAGGCTCAAATCTTGACGATGATAATGATTACAGACCGGGAATGCAGGCTGTTGCGGAGCTTAATGTCAGGAGCCCTCTGAGGGATATCGGATTCTCCAAGGAGCAGATCCGTATATTGTCAAAACATCTTGGTCTTCCGACCTGGAACAAGCAGTCTTTCGCATGTCTTTCCAGCAGGATCCCTTATGGTGAGGAGATCACTGAGGAGAAGCTTGGGATGGTGGACAGAGCCGAACAGCTGCTGATGGATCTGGGATTCCGTCAGTTAAGAGTCCGGATACATGACAGGATCGCAAGGATTGAGCTGGATCCTTCTGAGTTTGATCATTTCATGGAGGATAAAATACGGTTACGTGTTCACGAAGAATTAAAGAGGATCGGATTTGCCTACGTCACTCTGGATATCCTGGGATACCGTACAGGCAGTATGAATGAAACTTTATCCGGCGCAAAAAAGCCTTAAGTGGCAGGCGTTCAGGATTTGCGGTAAAATAAACCGGTATCGGCAGGGATGCCTGAAAAAGTGGGATGCAGCGGGGCATACTGTACGATAAGAGGTGGAATGCGATGATGAGAAAAGTTGAAGAAGCGATAATATATGCGACCGTGATGCATCAGGGAAAGGTCCGTAAATTCGGGAATATACCCTATATACTGCATCCTCTGGAGGTGGCACAGATCCTCTCCACGATGACGGATGATGAGGATGTCATCACAGCAGGCATCCTGCATGATATCGTGGAGGATACGGACGGGACATTAGAGGAGATAGAAAAGCGGTTCGGGCAGAGGGTGGCAGAGCTCGTAAATTCCGAATCGGAAAACAAGTATCCGGATGAGGACCGGAGGGCTACATGGAGACGCCGCAAGGAGGAATCTCTGCTTGTTCTTAAGAACAGCCGTGATCCCGGGGTTAAGATGCTGTGGCTTGCGGATAAGCTCGCGAACATCAGATCGCTCGCCGGAACATATTCCGAAAGAGGAGAGGATATGTGGCGCGGACTCAATCAGAGTGATCCTGCGCAGCATTGCTGGTATTACCGGAGTATAGGCGAGACAGTGGAGCTTTCACTTAATAAGACCGGTGCATTCAAGGAGTATATCAAGCACATCAATTTCATCTGGCCCGGAACCTTTGACAGGGATAAGGCCAGATACCGCAAGTACAAAGAGGTCTCCATAGAAGGCTGCAAACGTATTGGATGGGGCGCAAAGGGGGAAGTATTCCGATACAACGATGAGCTCATCATAAAGGTATTTAACCATAATAATACCTATCGCGATGTGGAACAGGAGATCGCAAAGAGCCGCAGGGCTTTTATACTTGGTGTTCCGACGGCGATCTCATTCGGGATTGTGTCCGTTCCGGAGAGGACAGGAGCAGCTTCGGATGCAAATGACAGATCTGGAACCTCATCGTCGCTTTCCGGCGACCGGTATGGCGCCATGTATGAGCTTATCGATTCGGAGACGGTGTCTGCCTGCATCGCAAGGGATCCCGTACAGGTGGAAATATATGCCAGGATGATGGCTGAACTGGCGCGGACGATACACAGCATCACGGTCTCGGAAGGGGACGGGTTTCCGCCGGTTTCAGACAGACTGCGAAGCTATGTTTCGGGCGGGATCGCAAAGGAGGATGAGGAGCTTGCAGCGAAATGTATGAAGCTCATAGATATGCTGCCTGTTTCCCATAATCTTGTCCACGGTGATTTTCACACTGGAAACGTGTTTCTCCAGAACGGAGAACCCATCCTTATCGATATGGACCGGCTGTCCACCGGACTTCCCATAGCTGAGATAAGTGATCTGTATTACTTTTATGTGGTTCTGGGAGAAGAGGATCCTAAAGTTGTCGAAGACTTTATGGGCTTTTCATACCAGACCGCCCGGAGTTTCTTTGACGCCTTCCTTCACTTCTATCTGGATACGGATGATGAAAAAATACTCCTTGACGTGACGGAAAAGGCATCATTCCTGTGCTATATCCGGATGGTCAATAAGATACACAAGAAGAAGGAACTCTCGGAGAAGGACAGGGAATTGACGGGATATTATCTGGATAAGACTCGTGAACTGGCAGACAGGCTCAATACACTTGATTACTGACGACAGGAAAAGACATTTTATCACGGTACAGGATAAAGGAGGACGGGCATAATTATGAAAGTCACATTTTTTGGAACAACAACGCTTCTGTTTGACGATGGAGAAGACCAGGTTCTTTTTGATGCCCATGTTACGAGGCCATCCATAGAAAAATATATCGCAGGGGCGAAGGCGGGCACGGATGAGGAGCTGTGCGACAGACTGATCAGTCTCCACCGTATAGACAGGCTCCGTGCTGTTTTTATTTCCCACACTCATCATGACCATGTCATGGACGCTCCGTATTTTGCAAATAAATGCGGCGCAAAGATATACGGAAGTGAATCGGCAAAAAATGTAGCCCTCGGCGGAGGCGTGCCGGAAGATGATATCGTAGTTTTCCGGCACGGAAGCCGTTTTTCCGTCGGCGGGTATACGGTCAGCATACTGAAATCGCTTCATTCCAAGCCGAACAAGTTTAATGATGACCTTGGGGTACCTATTACGGAGCCTCTGGTACAGCCTGCCGGACTGAGAGAGTATAAGGAGGGCGGCTCATATGACTTTTTCGTGGAGCATGGGGAGAAAAGGTTCCTTATCAGGCCGAGCTTTAATTACATAGAAGGGCAGCTTGACGGCATAAGCGCCGATGTTATATTTCTCGGTGTGGCAGGACTTGCAAAGGCGGACCCTGAAATGGAGGAGGCGTTCTTTGCGGAAACCGTGGAGAAAACGGGGGCAGGCCTTGTGATCCCTGTTCATTGGGATAACTTCTTTTCCCCGCTGGATCATCCGGTTACGGACATGCCGGAATTAATTGAAAAGACTGAAGTGGTTTTCTTTAAGCTGGGAAAATACTGCGAAGCTAATGATGTGAACCTCATTATCCAGTATCCCTGCACAAGCATAGAGATCTGAAGCGGTCTGATCATCTCTTGCATCTTACCCCATGAATTCTTGATTCCGGCGGGATGATCGGGGAAATGGAGTGAAAAGTCATCTTTCTAAAATCATACTCGGACGTACATTGATGGTCATCATATCTTCATCAGAAAATGAGAACAAAGGATATGATATCCATTCGGATGAGAAGTCGGAGGAGTTCCTTTGCCTTCTTGATGGAGATACGGATGTATATTCGCAGGAAATGGTGCTGAACCGGTCAGACGGTAACCTG
>CACZRA010000108.1 GCA_902783395.1 uncultured Lachnospiraceae bacterium | reverse complement strand
GTAATGATGAAAAGACCCTATGTGTCCTGATTCCCCCTCTGAAGGCAGTTCTTCAGATTGATGGCCGTGATCATCGTATCTCTCGGCATGAATATACCTTCAATACTCGGATGTGCATTCGGTACGGGAGTGACCTCCTGATAAGGGATGATCTCCTTGATCTTAGCCACGTTAATGCCGTAGCAGTTATCATCAAGCATGAACTCCAGTATCTCGAGCTCATTTGTACCGTTTTCAAGAAGAATATTTGTGTCCATGGATTACCCCTCCAACAAAAAAGAAACTAAGGTATTATAGCACATAATCACACAAGGGTGCAAAGATTATTCTATTGGCTATTTATAAAATGAATTTATCCTTCTCTGCAGTACGTAACTCTCGGCATAAAGAGGGGCATTGTTCGCAACTCCCTCTCCCGTATCCTGTACCAGAAGTCCGACATAACAGTTGGCAAGTTTCCACTCATACATATTGAGGGCATCCGTACACTGATAGATATAAGGCGTCGTATCAAAAAGTCCCTCAACGGACAGGGCTTCATTCAGCGGAGTCCCGTCCCAGCGCTTTAAATAAGCCACTATGGTATCATCCTGGACCCCGAAGATCTCCCCCGACGCCGGGGACTGATAATATTTCAGATTACCGTCATCAAGGAATCTCAGCTGGGCTATATCCTCAGCCTCGGCCTCAAAATCGGTATAGCTGTAATCCTGCTTTATCTTTGTCCAGGAAGCTCCGATTATATTATTCTCGATGCGTCCGACCTCAGGAACGACAGCGTTATCATCAGGCTCCCTGACATTGGTCGCAGCCAGGAGCGGATCCTTGACCTTGACACTGTTCTGCACGGATATGCCCCCGCCTGTCACCTCTCCCGGCTCAGTGGCTTCCGGAGTCTCCGCCGTCTCAGGCGCAGCTTCGGTATCCTCTGCAGGAACTTCGTCCGGATAGGGTGCCTCATCCACCGGCACCTCCGCAACCGTATCAGGCGTATCATCATAGGCTTCTTCTCCCGAATAAGCCTCAATAGTATCAACGTCTCCGGAGCCGATATGAAGTGCCTCCATGATCGACTCTCTCTTCATGAAGATAAGCACTCCTATCACGACCACTATAGCCCCTATGATCGCAAAATCGCCTAATTTACCTTTCATTATCTCTCTTTCCCGACCTTAAACAACCAATAAGACCTGACAATCCGAAGATCATCAGGCCTTACGTTTTTTACTTTGCGTAGTCTGTCACTCTTGATTCTCTTATCATACTTACCTTTACGGTACCGGGATACTGCATCTCGCTCTCTATACGCTTAGCAATATCTCTGGCCATAAGTACCATTTCTGAATCCGTGACCTGTTCCGGAACCACGATGACCCGGACTTCCCTACCCGCCTGAATAGCAAAGGATTTTTCGACTCCCTTGAAGGAATCTGCAATATCTTCTAATTGTGTAAGCCTGTTCGTATAGTTCTCCAGTGTCTCTCTTCTCGCACCGGGACGTGCCGCGGATATGGTATCCGCAGCCTGTACCAGACAGGCAATAAGTGATGTTGCTTCCGCATCGCCGTGATGTGATTCCACGGCATTTATCACGGTAGGAGATTCCTTGAACTTACGGCATATCTCCGCGCCAAGCTGCACATGGCTGCCCTCCATATCGTGATCCACAGCCTTTCCGATATCATGAAGAAGTCCCGCCCGTTTGGCAAGCCTTACATCGATACCGCCGATCTCCGAAGCAAGGAGGCCGGTAAGCTGTGCAACTTCGATCGAATGCTTGAGAGCATTCTGACCGTAGCTGGTCCTGAACTTCATCTTTCCAAGAAGCTTCACAAGCTCCGGATGGATGCCGTGCACATTAACCTCTAATGTTGCCGCTTCACCCTCGTCCTTTATCTGCTGTTCGACTTCCTTCTGAGCTTTCTCGACCATCTCTTCTATGCGGGCCGGATGTATACGTCCGTCCACTATAAGCTTCTCAAGGGCAATACGTGCGACCTCTCTCCTTATGGGATCAAAGCCCGAGAGGATCACCGCCTCAGGAGTGTCATCTATGATAAGATCCACTCCGGTGAGGGTCTCGATCGTCCGGATATTCCTTCCTTCACGCCCGATGATACGACCCTTCATCTCATCACCCGGAAGCTGTACCACAGAGATGGTAGTTTCCGCCACCTGGTCGGCGGCGCAGCGCTGTATGGCACTGACGACAAACTCTTTGGCCTTTTTGTCCGCTTCTTCTTTGGCACGTGATTCATATTCCTTGATCATCACCGCGGACTCGTGCTTCACATCATCTTCTACAATTTTTAAAAGATATTCCTTCGCCTGTTCAGAGGTAAGTCCCGAAATCTTTTCGAGTTCCCGTACACGTTCTTCGTTGAGTCTGGCCACTGTCTCCTTTTCTTTGGCCAGCTCCTCCTCTCTTACAGCAATGCTGGATTCGCGCTTGTCGATCGCCTCAGCTTTCTTGTCGACAGACTCCTCTTTCTGCTGCACTCTGCGTTCAAGCCTGGTAACTTCGGCGCGTCTGTCCTTGATCTCCTTCTCAAGTTCATTCTGCTTTTGGATGGATTCCTCCTTTACCTCAAGCAGAGCCTCACGCTTCTTTTCCTCAGCCTCTTTCAGTGCATCATCTATGATCTGTCTGGCCTTCTCATCCGCCCTGCCGAGCTTTTCGTTAAAAGCCCTTTCCGTATGGCCGGATGCCAAATATGCCGTGACGACGATAGCGACAACCAGTACCACTGCAAAGATGACAACTAATAATACTGTTGACATTATACAGGAGTACCTCCTAATTAAGTTTTGGCATGCATCGGAGATTCAGACACCCCGACACAACAAAATATAATAGAGCGATTTGCAAGTTATGTCAAGTAGACCGGATACAGGGCATTATCAGTCAACTCTATTGAGCCGTAGCCCCGCGGCAAGCGCGTGGCTCGGCACTGAACAGTAACTTATCAGTTATCTTCAATGAGCACAAGGCTGTCCCCGGCGTACCGGATATTCCTCTTTTCGATCTCCTCTTCCGTAAGCGTCTCACCTGCGTAGCTAAGATGGCGGGTCCCCCCAAGCGTCACGTCTGAGGGCAGCACGGAGGAAACAGCATAACAGTCTGACCCCTTCTGGCTTTCCGGATCCGGTATCATAAAGACAGAGCTCTGGGCATGGTATTTATCATCAAAGACAGGACTCGAGCCATTCACATATCCATCCAGCACACAGCCGCTCGGGACGAATCCGTAATCATCCGTGATCCTCGGCAGATAGGCAAGCATGAGCTTCTGCCAGAATATAAAGCCGGGCTCATCGCTTCCGCCGAAGCATTTCTCCTCGAAGTCCTTCGTATCCTTATACAGTGGCACTCCCGAAGCATCGTCCGTTGATATCTCCGCTATGATCTCATCAAAGCTGTAGCCATCGGAAAGCGCCTTAATAATAAGTCCCATACCTTCCCTTAATGCACCCATGTCAGGCTCACCGTTTACAAAAGCCTGCTTTCCGAGCGTCTCTGCCGCCATGGAGTAAAGATACAGGGAAGCAACATATCCGAGGGAATAGGTATTATATTCCTGTGTGACCTCAGTAGTCCTGTGTCCCTCAAGTCCGGCATACGCTTCCTTCCTTTCCTCCTCATCAAGCGCCATGCCTTCGAAGGGATCGTAATTCTCAACCGCAGTCCAGAATCTGTCCCTGTCCTTAAACACTTCCGCGATGTCATCAAAATTATCGAGATCGCCCGCCGCCATGGCCATCAGTTCTTCAAACCTGTCAGTGAAACCGCTGTTCACGCTTTCCGCGATCCCCTCTATAAACCAGTCCGGGAGCGCTTCACCTTGAATGAAGTCACCGTTCCTGTCGCATCCTTCATGGGAGTTTCTCGCGTAATCAAACATAAAGGCATGCATCATCTCATGTAGCAGCGTATCCTGCAGTTCGGTCTGCTTTCCTGTATCTTCCATGGTCTCAGGACCGAATTCGGATGTATTTACGCACAAAAGATGCGCCATATTGTATATAGTGGCAGTCTCCATATCTTCCGTGGGAGTAGAACCGTCCTCCAGCACCGGCATGACGAGAGTGATGGCTCCAAAGCCTGTCTCCGGGTTGTAAGTGAGACTAAAGGTCGTGTAGCGGCTCAGCAGGCCCGATTCGGCCCCCTCCTTAAATTCCGGTATCGTAAGGAGCTTTTCAACGGCCTGGGGCGCATATTTGTTTATCACGGTATCGCAAAGCCAGTTAAGATAGTCCTCAGTCCCTGTCTCTTTCGCGTGCTCCAGCG
>CACZRA010000107.1 GCA_902783395.1 uncultured Lachnospiraceae bacterium | reverse complement strand
TATAACACCTGCGCATTTATACATATGGGATGAGCCATTGAATTTTATCGATGTATTCTCGCGGATGCAGATCGAAAAGCTGATCCTTAGCTATGAGCCGACAATGCTGTTGGTTGAACATGATATCCGGTTTCAGGAAAAAGCCGGTACGGATGTTATTATGATTGAACCGGGGGATTAAGCGTAATATCAAGAGGTTTCCGAAGGGATTTTGTTTCAGATGTCAGTGACTGTATACGCAGGCGGTTTCGATCTGATGGATTAACGGAGGAGGAAATGACTGAGATTGACAGGTTAAAGGAAGTTGTTGAGAAGCTTCGGAGCGAAGACGGCTGTAAATGGGACAGGGCACAGACGCATGAGAGTCTTAAACCGGAATGTATCGAGGAGGCGGCCGAGGTTATCTGCGGGATCAATATATTGAAAGAGACCGGGGATGAGGACAATCTGAAGGAGGAGCTGGGAGATCTGCTTCTTCAGGTGATGTTCCATGCAGTTATTGCCGAAGAAGAGGGATTATTTACGTTTGATGATGTGTGCAAGACTGTGTCGGATAAGATGATCCGGAGGCATCCGCATGTGTTCAGCGATGTGAAATATGAGTCGGATGAGGAGCTTCATGAGGCCTGGACTGCTGTCAAGAAAGAGGAGAAGGCCGGGAAGGAATGGCAGGAGGAGTATCTGAGGAAGGCTTTTAAGGAAGCCGGGGAGCTTATCGGGAAAGCTGAGGAGAGGAAGGGCTTCTGAAAATGAAAGATCCCCTGCGGTTTTTCAGGAGGGAGGACCGAGGGGATGATTCATATAAATAAATAAAGAACAAAAACGATAAGACAATGGCGTTTGCCTTTCTGTTTATTTATACGATAAAGGATGATGGTCTGGCAGCGGCATTTTAAAATGATTTTAAAATGAATGAATGTTATTCATTGACATATACACCTCCTTATGATAAGATACCCAATGGAAACGCTGAATAATGCGTTTCAGCAGTCAGGACATTGCACGAGGAGTTTTATGAGAACAGTTAAGGATCCGGATACAAGAAAACAGGAGATACTTTCAGGCGCGCTCAGGGTGTTTGCCAGGAAGGGATACGAAAAGACCACGATATCGGATATAGCGGGAGAGCTGGGGATATCGCAGGGTTTGTGTTACAGGTACTATGCATCGAAGGAAGCGATATATGATGCGGCACTTGATGAATATGCAAGTATCATAGCAGATTCCAATCTGGAAAGATTTGACAGCAACGGAAAGACCCTGAAAGAGAAGATCAGAGCCTTTTCGGGAAGCCTGAAGGAGTATCGCAAGCCGGAGAAGGACAATGAGCTGCTCTACAGCCTGTTCCACGGGGAGGACAGCCAGAAAATGCATGACCAGCTCATGCTGAAGACTGCTGCAAAGCTGGTCCCGCATATTAAAAGGGAACTGCAGAAGGCTAAAGAAGACGGAGAGATAACAATTTCCGATGTGGATGCCTTCGCGTATTTTTTCGTATACGGACAGCTCGGGATACTAATGGAGTGCGGCTCACAGAAAGACTGCGATAAGAGGATACAGGATCTTCTGATCGATGTATTGCAGCTGTTAGATTAACCCCTGATAAAAAACATCAGGGGTAAAAAAATACCATTGAAATGAATGACGTTCATTCAAAGAAAGGAGCATGACATGAAAACAGTTATTATCTACGAATCAAAACATCACGGGAGTACAAAAAAGGTCTGTGACAGGATAGCGGAAGAATGCGGTGCTGTACTTATTGAGGCAGGAAGCATCGATGAGGACTTCAATTGGAAAGATTATGACCTTATCGGGTTTGCGTCCGGCATAGCATACAGCAATTTTTATGACGGGGTCAACAAGGCTGCGCAGATGATACCGGAAGGCAGTAAGGTCTTTTTCATCTACACTTGCGCAAAGAATGATAAGGATTTCTCGGCAGGGATCAAAAAGACGGCGGCAGACAGAGGAGCGGTGTGTCTTGGATCATACGGATGCCGGGGGTATAACACATACGGCCCGCTCAAGCTTATAGGAGGGATGAACAAAAACAATCCGAATGAAGACGAGCTCAAGGCGGCAGTGGAATTTGTAAGGAAACTGGAGGCATAAAATGAAAACCAATATAGATTTTATTAACGGAAATACAACGAGGTCGCTGTTAAAGCTTTTCATTCCCCTCATGCTTGCCATGACGCTTACTATGGCTTATAGCATGGTTGACAGCCTGTGGGTGGGCAACCTTTTGGGAGAAGCCGGAATGTCTGCGCTCACGGCCAGTACAGCTATAGTCCTGATCATGAACTCTTTATCCATGGGAGTCGGTAACGGAGTATCGGTCATGATCGCCCAGCTTGTAGGAGCCAAGGACAAAGCCGGGATACGGAGGGCTGCAGCGGTCATCATGACGGTTTCTCTCATATTCTCCGGAGTGATATGTATCGTAGGAGAGCTCGTGTCCGGATCAATTCTTACGATGATGGGAACTCCGGCTGAAGTGCTACCTGAAGCGGTTTCCTATCTTAGACTGTATCTTATAGGGAATGTAGCATTGTTCATATACATGCAGTTCACGTCTATATTCAGGGCGTTTGGGGATTCCATGTTTCAGATGAAGGGAATGCTTATGACCGTGATCGTTAACGCGGTCCTTGATCCTGTGATGATCGGATGGTGGGGATTTAACGGCGTGGCCATCGCTACCGTGATCTCGGAAGTGATGTGCCTTATCTATGCCCTTTATTATCATTACAGGAAAAAATGGTTCTCATTTGATTTTACGTCAATGACATGGCAGGATGTAAAAACCATGGGGCGCCTTTGTATCCCCACATCTGTACAGTCGATAATGCCGGCTGTAAGCTCTGCGGTCATGATCACATTTGTGAATCCGTTCGGACTGACGGCACTGGCAGGATACGGAGTGGTAAGGAACCTTGAACTGATAATGTTCATGCCGACAAATGCCATGTCAATGGCAGTCACTTCGATAATCGGTCAGTGCAGGGGCGCAGACCGGATGGACCGTGCGGATGATTATCTGAAGAATGGCATGCTTACAGGAGGGATAATGATCGCTGTATTAAGCTCATTTGTCATAGCCTTCAGTGCTTTCTTAAGCGGCTGCTTCGGTCAGGGCGCGGAAGTATCGGTCATTGTAACCTCGTTCTTCCATATAGTCAGCATCGGATATGTACTGTATATGCTTACAAGCTGTATCCAGGGATATATTACGGGGATCGGTAAGCCGGAGATGGCTATGATACTGCTCATCGCATACTACATAATATTCAGGATACCGGCAGCCATGATCCTTAAACCTGTATTCGGGCTTTCGGGGATCTGGATCGCTTTCCTTGCCAGCCATGTTCTGGCATGCGTGCTGGCATTTTCATTGCTGCATTTCACAAGAGGCCGGCAAAGCCTGCCTGAAAACCTGTGTCTTCGAGTGTGATACGGATAGTGTCACGGATGTGAAGATCCGTTTCTTTCATTTTTCCGGGGAGTCTGGTAACTTTACTACCTGAGGGCGGGGGATGCGGGGATGCGGAAGAGTTTGACAGATCTTATTTGTGTAAAATAAAACCATATCAGTGTAACGGCTGTCCGTTTTACTTTTCATGGTTTATGATCTGGGATGAAGCAGGCTATAGTATTACCGGAATGGGATGAAAAAATGGATGGTAATAGATAAGAATGAAAGAGACAGATATAAAAGAAATAAGGGCGAGGGTGATCCTGCAGGAAAAAGGACTTTATACCTTAAGCTATGAGGGTGAAGAAAAAAGGGCGGAAGTTTCCGGGAGATTCAGATATGATGCAGCGACAGTCTCGGATTTTCCGGCAGTAGGTGACTATGTTACAGCCAGCTGGCCTTCAGACGGAAGCAATGCGATAATAAGCGGCCTGTTCCCGCGGAAAAGCGTATTTATAAGAAAAGCGGCGGGAGACAGGTGTCAGGAACAGGTAGTTGCAGCCAATGTCGACACGGTGTTCCTGTGCATGTCCTTGAACAAGAATTATAACCTGAGACGTCTTGAACGGTATCTCGCGATAGCCTGGGACAGCGGATCTACGCCCGTAGTTGTTCTGACAAAGTCGGATCTTTGTGATGATGTGGATGGGATGATCGCGGAAGTGTCAGCGGCAGCCGGCGGGGTGGATATTATCACCGCATCGTCAGTAAATGATGAGACTGACCAGGTGAAAGCCTGTCTGACCCCCGGGAAAACCTACGCATTTCTCGGATCATCGGGGGTAGGCAAGTCCACGTTGATAAATAAACTTCAGGGAAAAGACAGCATCAGGACTTCTGAGACCGGATCAGATGACAGGGGCAGACATACGACAACCCACAGGGAATTATTGGAACTGGAAAACGGAGCTTTTGTTATCGATACTCCGGGCATGAAAGAACTGGGGCTGT
>CACZRA010000106.1 GCA_902783395.1 uncultured Lachnospiraceae bacterium | reverse complement strand
TATGACATAAATCATATTGACATATACTGTATTTCTGTATATTGTATAATGTGGTTTTAAAAACTGCTATATATAGTATGGATTCTTGCGCAAAATTCCCATTTCTCGCGCAGGAAGTCATGTTTTTCAGAGGAGTCGGTTATGGCGAGGAGCAGGGATAAAAGCGAGACCGTAGTTACTATTTCGGGGAAGAATTATACTCTCATGGGTTATGAGAGTGACGAATATATGCAGAGGGTTGCTTCTTTTGTTAACAGCAGGCTGGAGGAATACAGGAGAGTCGACAGCTACAGGAGGCTGCCTGTTGATACTCAGAATGTACTGGTACTGCTCAATATCGCCGATGAGTATTTTAAGACCAGGGAGCAGATGGACCAGCTTAATGAGGATCTGGAGCGGCGTGATAAGGATCTGTATGATATAAAGCACAGTCTCGTCTCAGAGATGAGTAAGAATGAAGCATTGGAAGCGACGATGAATGAGATGAGGGAAGAGATAAATCAGAAGGAGAAGAGGATAGTACAGCTTGAGACCGAGCTTTCCCACTCAAGGGGAGTAAGACAGCAGCCGGTAGCAAGACCCGCTCCGAAGAAAGCCTGAAAGATCAGATGGACCTTAATACAGATGGCCGCAGGACTTCCTGCGGCCGAGTTTTAGTAAATAAACCCGAACTTCTTTCCCCTGCCGGTGATATGAAATGTCTGGAAGCAGCTCTTGCCGCAGACTGTGACGCAGTCTATGCGGGCTGTGACAGATTCGGCGCAAGAGCTTATGCAGGTAATTTCAGCAGCGATGAACTCATCGATGCTATCGACCGTATGCATATCTTCGGCAGGAAACTCTATCTTACGCTCAATACACTGATAAAGCCGGATGAATACAAAGAACTGTATTCATTTATGAAGCCGTTTTACAGAGCCGGACTTGACGGTGTTATAGTTCAGGATCTGGGTGTGGTATCACTGCTGAAAAATGAGTTCGGGGATCTTCACATCCATGCTTCCACCCAGATGTCGGTGTCATCTGCATACGGTGCGGAATTCCTCAGGAAACATGGCATTTCGAGGGTTGTAACATCACGGGAGTTATCTTTGAAGGAGCTGTGTGAGATACGGGCACATTCGGAGGTTGAGCTTGAGTGCTTTATCCACGGGGCAATGTGTTACAGCTATTCGGGAATGTGTCTCATGTCGAGCTTTCTCGGAGGGCGTTCCGGCAACAGGGGAAGATGTGCCGGCCCCTGCAGACAGCCTTACAGTGCGGGAGGGATAAAAGACAGCTACCTGCTTTCGATGAAGGATCTCTGTACCATAGATATCCTGGATGAGCTCATAAACGCCGGGATAGCATCCTTCAAGATCGAGGGGCGTATGAAAAGCCCCGCCTATGTCTATGGAGTTACCGGGATATACAGGCGCTGCATCGACCTTATAACGGAAAATAAAAATGAAAGCTACAGACCGTCAGGGAATGACAGAAAGCGTCTTACAGACCTGTATTCCAGGGGCGGGATATCGGAAGGATATTATAACAAGCGCAATGATAAAACTCTCATAACCGTAGAAAAAGGGGCGTATAAACGCAAAGATACCGGGGATACGGAAATAAAACGGAAACGGTTCCTGCTGAAAGGAAAGCTAAGGGCTTATGCAGGACAGGAAATGGTGCTTTCTGTCGAGCCGGTCACAAGGCCAGGTATGGATGTTACAGTAACGGGAGATATGGTCCTGAAAGCAGAGCGGCATCCTATGACGCAGGAGGACTTTAAGAAACAGCTCATCAAAACCGGTGATTCGGATTTCATGTTCGAAGGACTTGACATAGATACTGACGGCTGCAGCTTTGTAAGGGTTGCTTCCATAAACGGTCTGAGACGCAGGGCGCTTGAAGAAATAAAAGAGAGAATCACAAATGATCATAAACGCAGTTTGTGAAAAAGAAGAGCAGGCTGAAGCATTATCCGGGATCGGCGGGATCCGGCGGATATTTCATCCGAAAAACATCATGCCGTATATCTTCAGAAACGGAGATGCCGCATCCTGTAAGGACTTTCTTTCCGAATCATATCTGTTAGTGAGGAATATAGACGAGATCGGCTATCTTGAAGAAAACGGATATACCGGAGAGATATTTGCCGATCATACACTCTACAGCTTCAACAGCGCCGCAAGGGATATGCTTAAAAGCTTCGGTGCTTTGCATGATACCGCACCTTTGGAGCTGAATTACAGGGAGCTTTCGGCACGCGGGATGTCAGGATCGGAACTGATGATATACGGCAGGGTTCCTATGATGATCAGTGCCGGATGCCTCTATAAAAACACTCATGAAAACCGATGTAAAAGAAATGATCGCGGGGGACATGATATCCTGCTTACAGACAGGACGGATACCTGTTTTCCCGTTATCTGCGACTGCAGATACTGCTGTAATATCATACTGAATTCCGTTCCGCTCTCGCTTCACGGTCATACGGATAAGATCAGGGAGCTGGCGCCCGGATCCGTGAGACTCTACTTTACTACGGAGAACGGAAGGGAAACAAGGCAGACAGCAGAGTATTTTATCGCAGCATTAAAAGGAGGAGATGATCCCGGTGATCCTCCGTATATGCATTTTACAAACGGGCATTTCATAAAAGGGATCGTCTGAGTGAAATGAACGGATTTGAACGGAGATAGAAAGTTGGTCGGACTTTCAAGATATTTCATCGCGGTATTCGTGATATTCTATACGTTTCACTGTTTTGCCGTCTTTTCGTATAAGGATGACGAGGAGGGGGGCGTTTTCTATATCTTCCAGATCGTTCTTATGGTGATGACCCATATCCTGGGCTTTTATGTACTGTATTCGCGCTCCGGGGACGGAACCCTCATTTTATTGTGTGTACTTGAAGAGCTGCTCCTTTTTTCGATGCTGGTATTATACAGACTGCTCTATCCGTATGCGTCAAGACTGATCACGAATAATATATGCATGCTCCTTGCCGTCAGCTTTGTGATGCTCGCGAGGCTCTCCTATACAAGGGCATGGAAGCAGTTTGCCATCGCGGCGGTCGGAGCCGCATTAGCACTGCTTATACCGTACTTTATCCAAAGGATAGAACTTATCAGGTATTATTACTGGTTCGCAGGAATAGGAGGACTTGTGGTGCTCCTTGTCATGATGACGATAGGTACGGTCACAAACGGCTCAAAGATATCGCTCACGGTTCTTGGGGTGACCTTTCTTCCGTCCGAATTCGTAAGAGTGATGTTCATATTCTTCACAGCGGGGATGCTTACCGATCCGCGGCACAGGAATAAGGACACCGGGCGTATCGAGATGCCGCAGCTTCTGTCCTGTGCGATCATAGCTGCGGCCCATGTAGGGATACTTGCGATGTGCAAGGATCTCGGGAGCGCGCTGATGTTCTGTGTGGTTTTTGTATTTATGCTGTACACTGCAACGAGAGCGCCTGTTGTTCTGATAGGCGGTTTCGGAGGAATGGCTGCAGCTTCGGTTATGGGATATAAGCTTTTTGCCCATGTAAGGAACAGAGTCAGCGCCTGGATCGATCCCTTTGCGGATATAGAGGGGGCGGGATACCAGGTTGCCCAGTCACTTTTTGCCATTGGAACAGGTTCATGGTTCGGAATGGGGCTTATGGGAGGATCACCGAAAGCGATCCCGGAGGTCGTAAAAGACTTTATTTTTGCCGCGATATCCGAAGAAATGGGTGCATTGACGGCACTTTGCATAATACTGATAAGCCTTTCAAATTTTCTCATGTTTATGAACATATCTATGGCAATAAAGGATTTATTTCTCCGGCTGATGGCGGTGGGACTGGCGGTGAATTACGGATTTCAGGTCATACTTACCATCGGCGGGGTTACAAAATTCATACCGCTCACGGGAATAACTCTTCCTCTTGTAAGCTATGGCGGAAGCAGCGTCCTTGTCACTTTTATCTGTTTTTCACTGATACAGGGACTTTATGTGCTGGAACGCAGCTATGAACGTGATAATGAGGAATATTACGAAGAGACGGATTACGATAACGACCGGTACGATTACGGCGGTGAGGATGAAGAAGAATACGATGATTATGATGATGAATATGACGGTGGGGACTGACCGGAGGTTTTCCGGAGGATTGATTTGAGAAAGAACGAGCTTTGGACAATAGTGTATATATTTCTTGCCGTCTTTCTTTCGATGGCCGGGTATTTTGTTTATTCGGTGCAGTTTTCTGCGAAATCCGTCGTAAATGACAGCCATAACACAAGGAAGAAGGATCTCGAAAAGCAGGTCATAAGAGGCACGATATATGCGGCGGACGGTTCGGTGCTGGCACAGGAGGCACTTGCCGGTGACGGGAGCGAGGTGAGGAATTATCCCTACGGTCCGCTGTTCGCCCATGTGGTGGGGTACTCTGTAATGGGCTCTGCGGGGATAGAGAGGGCCGCGGATGTGGATCTTCTGACATCGGATGCTCCGGTCTCGGAAAAGCTACAAAAGGAAATGGCGGGAGTAAGGAATACCGGAGATGATATATATACCTCCTTAAGACCCGATCTGCAGGAAGCCTGCTACAGGGCCATGGGCTCATTTAACGGTGCGGCGGTCGTAATGGAAGCAAAGACAGGAAGGATCCTTGCAATGGTGAGCAAGCCGGACTTTGATCCCAATACGGTATCCGAAAACTGGGCGGAGATATCCTCCGACAGTGAGAATTCGCCGCTGGTCAACCGGGCCGCACAGGGGCTTTATCCTCCGGGAAGCATATTCAAGATCGTAACGCTGCACGAATACATGAGGGAGCATCCTTCGGATTATTCCGCATACACCTATGACTGCACGGGAAAAATAACAGTTGATGGTTCAACGATAGAATGCTATCACGGAAGTGTACACGGACACGAGGATCTGCTTTCCTCTTTTGCCGACAGCTGCAATACCTCCTTTACGAATATAGGCCTGATGCTGGATATACCGAAGCTTTCCGATACGGCGGACAGGATGCTGTTCGGAAGAGTGCTTCCGACGGATCTTTCGTACAGCAGATCAAAGTTTTCATTGAGCTCCGTATCGGATACGAAGACGGTAATGCAGACCTCCATAGGTCAGGGAAGCACCCTCGTCACACCGCTCCATATCGCGCTCATCACTCAGGCTGTAGCGAACAGGGGCTGCATGATGAGAGCGCAGGAGATCGTAAAGAAGACAAACTATCAGGGAGTCCTGCTGAAGGAGTACAGACCCGAAGAGTATAAGAGGATAATGTCGGAACAGGAAGCCCTTGTAATGACCGAATATATGAAGCAGGTATGCAAAACGGGAACGGGGAAAAAGCTGGCCGGACTTTCCTATACAGTCGCCGGGAAGACGGGATCTGCTGAGTTCGGAAAGGTCAAGGGACAGAGTCATTCATGGTTTACGGGCTTTTCAAACCCCGATGACCCTGATATAGTTGTGACTGTTATAATGGAAAACGGAGGATCGGGGTCGGAGAGCGCGGTTCCCGCAGCAAGATATATTTTTGACAGGTATTACGGACTTAATTGATGATGGGCCTGAGTAACGGGAATGTAAAAAAATGGTATAAGCTTGATAATGCCGCGAAGATCATACCTTCATCCGCAAAAGGTGCTGACACGAGGGTATTTCGTATATGCTGTGAGCTGAAGGAAACAGTGGATCCCGAAAAGCTGCAGCAGGCACATGATGATGTGATAGAAGATTTTCCGATGTTCCGCTGCGTGCTGAAAAGGGGATTCTTCTGGTATTATCTGGAAGAAAGCACCTTCAGGCTTAAGGTGGAAAAGGATCATCTGCCTGCCTGCTCTCCAATATATTATCCGGGCAGGATCAATCTGCTGTACAGGGTCACGTATTTCTGCAAAAGGATCAATCTCGAGATGTTCCACGTTCTTGCGGACGGGACAGGCGGTTTCATATTTTTAAAAAGACTGGTCGCAAGGTATCTGGAGCTTGTACATGATATAAAAAGCGAAAGATACGAGGGGGAGACATCTTCTGTATCGGAGAAGGGCGATGATGCTTTCGAACAGTATTACATGCGTCAGAAGCTCGGAAAGCAGCTGAAGCAGCTGAAAAAGATATCCGTCGGAAAAGCCCACCAGATAAGGGGGGAGCATGATGCCAATCTGCTGCCTCATCTCATAGAGGGCACGGTATCGGCAAAAAAGATCATCGCTCTTGCAAAAGAAAACAATTCGACGGTAGGCGTATATACCACGGCGCTGTATATACAGGCTGTATTGAATTCCATGAGCCTTATGGAAAAGGCAAGGCCGGTCGTGGTTTCTGTTCCGGTAAATCTGAGGCAGTTTTTTGATTCGGATACCACAAGGAATTTCTTCGGAGTGATAAATATAGTCTATGATCCGGGAAGTTATGACGGGAGCACGGCATCCATAATAGATTCCGTAAGATCACAGTATGAGGACCAGCTGAAGGCGGAGAGTGTTGAAAGGATAATGAATACCTACGCGTCCTTTGAGAGGCACATCGCCATAAAAATGGTACCTATATGGATAAAAGACATTGTTATAGATTTCTTTAACAGACGCTCAAAAAGAGGGATAACCACTACGCTTTCCAATCTCGGAAGGATAGATATGCCGGAAAAGCTGTCACCTTTTATAGACAGGTTTTCAGCGTTCATGGCAGCACCCTCACAGCAGGTATGCATAAGCTCCTTCGGTGACAGGATGGTTTTCGGGGAGGTTTCTCCTTTTGCCACACATGACGTAATGCGGAATTTCTTCAGGTCACTCGTAGCCCTCGGGGCAGAGGTTGAGCTTGCGAGCAATGATTATGACAGGCATAGGGAAATAAAACCGGAAGTTATAAAAAAAGAAAAAACCGGACGGAAAAAAGCTTCGGCAGCAAAGAGGAAACGCGGATGAATTATTGTCCTAAATGTGACATAGTTATCAGAGGAGATAAGATATGCTGTCCCCTTTGCCAGGGAAAGACGGCGGAGCCTCCGGAGGGAAAGTTCATTCCCGAAATGGCCGGGATCGAAGCCTTTCCGGTCATTGAGCGGCGTATCAGTACGGTCACGGTGATCAGACTGGCCACCTTTCTTTTCCTTACACTGGAAATATCCTTCGGTGCAGTCTGCTGGCTTTTGGGACCTGAGTCACACTGGGCGGGGATCGTCATGCTCGGGATATTTGTAGGCTGGCTTGATATACTTGTGCTGAGATATCTGAGGAGCAATATATTAAAGCTGCTTACGGTGGAATTCTATGTGGCTATAGCGGTAAACATATATGTGGATAAAATGACGAATATGCACGGCTGGTCTCTTGCATGGGTCACACCGTTCGTACTTCTGGCGACAGGTCTGACAACCCTTATCGTAGCATACGTTACCAGACTTCGTCCCAGCGAATACGTGACATATATCGTATTTGATACCGTTATGGCTCTGCTGCAGTTCATACCGATACGTGCGGGACTGAACCCTGTAGTACTTCCGGCAATAATAATAGCCGCTTTCTATCTTGTGCTTATGGCGGGAGTGGTTGTATTCCAGTATAATGATCTGAAGGCTGCTCTTGGCAGAAGATTCAATTTCTGAGAGGTGAAGATTGGGGAGGAACAGTAAAAAGATCGTTTCCATGATGGGAGACGGGATAGAGAACAGGATAGGAAGGACCGTACAGAGCAGGTCTTCAGTATCGGAGCTCGATGTGCTGAATACTGATGAGATACCGGAGACGATGCGCTGGTACAGGGTGCCTCTTTCAGAAGGTATATCAGGTGACGGGAGCGGTTATCATATCTATGTCAGCAAGGGGCGCACTTCCGGTCTCTGTATCATACTGTCCGGCGGAGGAGTCGCCTGGAATGAGTATACAGCAGCAAGACCGGTGACCGGAGGCAAGGTGGCTGCAGGACTTCCGAATTTTTACTGGAATAATCTACGACCCTTCACCCAGCTTATGAATATCAATATCGGAATAACCAATACCAAAAATGCGTCAAATCCTTTTGCCGAATGGAGCTTTATCGTTATCACATACGCTACAGGGGATTTTCATATCGGGAACAGTGAATTTGAGTATAAGACTGAAGAGGGTGAGGATGCTGTCCTGCATTTTTCGGGGTATAAAAATTTCACCGAGGCGATGAAGGTTGCGGTAAAGCTTTTTCCCGAGCCCGAAAAGCTCCTGCTTGCCGGAAATTCAGCGGGAGCCTTTGCGGTGCCGGCACTTGCGGGAGAGGTTGCCGACAGGTATTATCCCGGATGCAAAGACATTACCCTGCTTTCCGACAGCGGACAGCTTCTCTACAAGGACTGGAAGAATACTGCAAGGAAGGTATGGCAGGCTGACGAGAGCTTTGTCGCAAGACTTCACAGTGACAATCCTACCGTCGACTGGTATGAGACCCTTTATCTTAAGTACGGGGACAGATTCAGGTATCTTTATGCCAGCAGTACCAGGGATTATCTGTTGAGCTCATATTATAATGATATAATGACAAAGCAGTACAGGACTGACAGGGACGTGCAGCAGGCGTTCTACGACCAGCTTGTATTTATGGTCGGACAGCTCAGAAGAATAACAGATGATTTTCATTTCTATATCTTTGACTGGCCGATGATGCCGCTTGCCGTCGGAAAGGGAGGAACAGTGCATACGGCACTGAAGGAGCTGAGCTTTGCGTCAAAAAAGAGCGATAATGTGACAATGGCCGGCTGGCTTATCGATCAGGTTAACGGGAATCCCTACGATATAGGAATGGGACTTCTGACGCCGGAGTGTTCCTGACAGGAGCCGTCTGATGTCAGCATGAGGAGAGGATAGATGAAAATAACAGCGATAGTATTATTTGTACTGATGTATGTAGTCCTGATCGTACTTCCGAAGAGAAGGGCGGTTACGGCTCTGGCTACGGCGGTGATCTTTCTTATTCTGGGAATACTCCCTTTCGGAAAGCTTCCATACGCCATAGACTGGAATGTGCTGCTTATGATCCTGGGCACACTGCTTCTGGTAGATTATTTCATAGAATCAAAGATGCCGAATCTGGTTGCGGACAAGCTTCTTGATATAGCTCCCAACGTCATGTGGGTTACCATCTTCATGTCACTTTTTTCCGGTATCATCTCCGCGTTCATAGATAATGTGGCAACTCTTCTGATGGTTGCGCCGGTGGGACTTGCGGTATGTAAAAAGCTGAAGATAAATCCCGTACCGATGATAATATCGATAGCGGTATCGTCAAATCTCCAGGGAGCGGCAACTCTGGTAGGAGATACGACATCCATAATGCTGGCGTCTTATGCCGGAATGGATTTCAACGATTTCTTCTGGATGAAGGGGAGACCCGGGATATTCTTTGCGGTAGAGCTCGGAGCCCTGGTCACTGTTCCCATAATGATGTTCCTTTTCAGAAAGGACAAGGAGCCGGTGGAATCAACGGAAAAAACCGTGGTAAAGGATCTGGTGCCTACGATCATGATGATCGCCCATGTTGTCCTCCTGGTCGCTGCATCATTTATTCCCGACAAACCCGAGATCACGAACGGTGTTATCTGCATGAGCTGCGGAGTTATCGGAGTGATCTGGGAATATGCAAAGGATAAGGATAAGGACAGGGTTATCCGAATAATGAAGAATCTCGATTATGATACGCTGCTTCTTCTGACCGGACTTTTTGCGGTTATCGCAGGCATCACCGAAGTCGGTCTTATAGACGATCTTGCAGGGATAATCGCGTCGGTGGGCGGATCAAATAAATTCCTGCTGTTTACGATAATAGTCTGGGGATCTATGCTTATATCGGCTTTTATCGACAATATACCCTATGTTGCGACCATGCTGCCGGTCCTCCAGGGAGTCACTATGGCGATGGGAGCCGAGCCGTATCTTTTTTATTTCGGGCTGCTCTGCGGTGCTACTC
>CACZRA010000105.1 GCA_902783395.1 uncultured Lachnospiraceae bacterium | reverse complement strand
CCCTCGCCGTATACACTTATTACATACAGCCTGCTGCCCATGAGCTCCAGAAGCTCTCTTGTGATATTCAGTCCCAGGCCGGTCCCCTCTATGGTACGGTTGCGCTTCTCCTCCACACGCTGGTATTCGTCAAAGAGCTTTTCCATATCCTCGGATCTGATGCCTATCCCGGTATCCTTGACCGACACACGGAGTCCGACCTTATTCTCCGGACGCTGATCTCCCGGACATGCCTTGAGGAGAGCCTCACTGTCATCAGCGCCGCTGTCAGGTATCTTCATTATGCTCAGTGTGATCGTGCCTTTTTCCGTATATTTGACAGCGTTGGTAAGCAGGTTGGTGACGATCTGCTTGATCCTGGTCTCATCCCCGTAAAGCAGGGAGGGTATCGAAGGATCTATATCGAGCTTTACCGAAAGCCCCTTATTCTCAGCCCGAAGCCATACGACATTGTAAAGATCATTGATTATGGATTCCAGCTCGTACTCTACGGGAATGATGCTCATCTTTCCCGCCTCGATCTTGGAGAAGTCCAGCACATCATTCACGATGCCCAGAAGGTTGTTGCCGGCTGAACGGATATCCTCTGCATAGCCCAGTACATCCTCCTCACTGCTCTCTCTTAAGATCATCTCATCCATCCCCAGTATCGCGTTTATGGGTGTCCTGATCTCATGCGACATGTGTGAGAGAAAAGCCGATTTGGCATTATTCGCATCAAGAAGCTCCGTCGTGATCTTTCTCAGGAAAACTGACATTCTGTCCGAGAGAGGAAGTGTCCTTCTGTGCCGCAGGCTTTCAACATCCGGATGTACATGCTCCGGCCTGACCTCGGCTGCCTCCCCCTCCCTGAGACCTATGGCAAGGTGCGCGCTGTTCAAAATACCTCCCCTGCCGTTATGATAATAAAGCTCACATGCACCGTGCATGAGCGCAAAGTCGGGCGCGACGGACGCAAACTCATCCCACTCTATATGAGCATCCTCTTTCAGGAAATTGATACGGTTTCCGCATAGCGTGAGAAAAAGTGCCTCAGGCCGGAAATGCTCCATGCTCTCCAGTGATCTGCGGCTCGCATACAGAACCTCATCATGGGAAGCAAAGGAGAACCTCAGCTGTTCTTCTTTCCGCAGGTTCATCATGAAATAAAGCTCCCCTTCCCTGCCGCAGTCAATAGGGATAAGGCAGATATTTATCCCGTCTCTTTCTACGATAAACGGGAATTCACATATATTGCTGATAAGATAGGAATCGGGATACACTCCGAGATATTCCCTGTAAACATCCACCGCCGGAGCTCCGTTGATCTCCTTTATGACAGTTTCACCCTTTGAGGTCCTCTCCCCAAGATCAAGGGAAAGCTGCCTTCCTATCGGACTCCATCCGAGGGCATAATCGGTCTCTGCCTTAAGCTTCTCTCCCGAAAAGATGACGGCCGCAAAACCGTCCTGCAGGATCTCATCTCCGACCACCATCTCAAAGCTCAGCAGTGACGGATCCGTCTGCTCTATCTCTATGAGCTGTTCGTCTTCATCAGCGGAAAGCTTTGTCGGAAGATTCTTGATCGTGCATGTTCCGAAGAGCGGGATATCCTCATGTCCCTCCATGCTTTTCTCTATAAAGCGGGTAGTATAAAGCGACATATTGCTCCCGAAGAGCTCGACAAGCCTTGCATCCTTATGCGCGTCCAGCCGGCTTCGGAGCACGGCCGCTGCCTTTTCCTCATCTCCCGGGACGCAGGGCATCGTGACCACCTCTATATCGGCCTCATCCGTAAGGATAAGGTTCATGAGTACCCCTTCTCCTTCAGGCAGAAGCTCCACCAGCAGTGTAATGGATATCCCGGCTATCTGAAGCTCGGGAAAACCAAGATCCCTGAGACTTCCTACAAGGCTCCCGACCTCCTGTTCTGAAAAGCCCCTTTCATAGAATGTGAGGATGGCAGCCTTGTGCGGCGTTTCCTCAAGTATGCTTTTGATCTGCGGAAGCGATCCCTCCGCACTTTTCAGATCCTTACATAAAAATTTCTTCTGGAGCATTGCTTTTTT
>CACZRA010000104.1 GCA_902783395.1 uncultured Lachnospiraceae bacterium | reverse complement strand
TCACTTGATGCCCTTAAATGCACGAGGATAGTCATAGCACACAGATTGTCAACAATTAAGAAATGTGACAGAATAATAGTACTTGATGAAGGCAGGATAGTTGAAGACGGAACCTATGACGAGCTTTTAGCAAGGAACGGCTTCTTTGCTGAGCTTGTGGCACGTCAGCAGGTGGAACGTAAAAACGGCTGAAAGCGGCGAGACAAGAGGAGTTGACATTACGTAAATGATCTTGCAGCTGCGGCAGGCCGGCGGAAGTTGGTTTTGCAGGCAGGAAAGGTAAAATAAATTCATCTGAAAGGAGTATTAAACAATGAGCGGAATGAATACCGGTCTTGAAGAAGCGAAAGCAAGAATGGAGGCTTTGTATGGTGAGAACAACAGGATCACTGATGAGAGCTATGATAAGTCGCTGGCAGTGAAATGCGTCAACGGCACCTTTGTAGGCAGGAAGGTAGATGATGTCATCGCCTTCAAGGGGATCCCCTTTGTCGGTGAGCAGCCCGTTGGCGATCTGCGCTGGAAGGCGCCGGTGGATGTTACCTCGGACGACGGCGTGTATGAGGCATACTACTTCGGAAGGGTTCCCTGCCAGGCAGGCGGTGTGGCTCAGATGGGCTCACTGTATCCCCAGGGAGAGGACTGCCTGCATCTGAATATATGGAAGGCTGATGAGAAAGATTCGGGGAAAAAGCCTGTCATGGTGTGGATACATGGCGGCGCTTACGAAATAGGAGGCACTACCGAGCCGCGTGAGGAGGGTACCAGCTTCGTGCACGAGAATCCCGATATTATCCTTGTCACGATCGAGTACCGGCTCAACGCTTTCGGCTTCCTCCGCCTGTCACACCTGCCCGACGGAGCGGATTATCCGGACGCTCAGAATCTCGGACTCATGGATCAGATGATGGCACTTAAGTGGGTTAACGAGAACATTGCGGGCTTCGGAGGCGACCCTGACAACGTGACGATCTTCGGACAGTCCGCAGGAGGCGGCTCTGTCTCCCTGCTGCCTTTGGTTGAAGGATCGCATAAGTATTTCAGGCGTGTTATCGCCCAGAGCGGGTCACCTGCCTTCTGCAGATCCACGGAGCAGTCCATCGAATGCACGAATGTCCTGATGGAAGCTCTGGGATGCAAGACTGTTGCAGACCTTAAGAAGATAGATACCGATAAGATCGTACAGACAGCATCAGCGCTTCTTATGATGCCTATCACCACGCCGGAAAGGGACGGAAAGTTTCTTCCCAAGGATGTATTCGATGCTTACGAGAAGGGCGCGGCAAAGGATCTTGACATCATGCAGGGCTGCACCAAGGACGAGACTGCCTATTTCCTGGCTGCAGGCGGTTCAGAGATGTTCATCCCCTGGGCTGAGAACTGCAAGGCGGAAAAGCTCGCGCAATGCACGGAAGATGAGAAGGCATTGATCGAGAGCTACTTTAAGGACGGACAGGGCGAGGATTATGAGATCCTAAGCCGCTTTCTTGATCAGTACTGGTTCAATGCACCGCTTATCAGGACGGCGGAGAATCAGGTCAAGGCCGGTGGCAAGACCTATGTCTACTATTTCAGGGTAGAGTCCTCTGTGCCGATGATGAAGAGCGGACATGCGGTAGAGCTTTCGGAGCTTTTCAACCATGCAGAGGAAACCTTTGTTACAGGACGGGAGTTTGACAAGACATTCTCAAAGACCATGCGGAAAATGTGGGTCCAGTTTGCAAAGACCGGCAACCCCACCCTTCCTGCCGGCATTTCGCCTGACGGCAAGACTAAGGAGTGGCCGCTTTACGACCTTAAGGATAAGTATGTGATGGTCTTCGACGAGTGTGACATCCGCGCGGAGAAGGAGTCCGTCATGAATATCGTTGATTGGGACAGGACCTACTTCATGACCAAATACTACGTCCGTTAGGGGCAAACATAGATTATTTTAATCAGAGCAGAAGGGAGTTAGGCATAATGAAAAAAAGCACTGTTATTTACGGTAATATCTATACCGTTGACAAGACAAATCCCAGGGCTTCAGCTATAACAAGCCGACAGATGTATATTTTGAAGGTAAAAAGGTGAACTGAGTTTATATGAAAGGAGTTAAGAAGATGAAAAGAGAATTTAAGGATCTGATCAGTATGATATCGTACGATAGCCTGAACAGCGAGATCACAGGAGACTACGAC
>CACZRA010000103.1 GCA_902783395.1 uncultured Lachnospiraceae bacterium | reverse complement strand
TTCCCGAGGGAACTCATAAGATTGAGATGAAGTACATACCGCTGGGAACAGTGCCGGGGGCTATCGTGTCGTTTGCCGGATTAGTCCTGCTGGGGGTACAGATATACCGTAACAGGAAATCCGAAAAAGCAGCAGATTAATATGGATCAGCCAGATATTCTTCAAATCTGTCGTTATCCCGGTTGAGGGTAAGAACCGAGGAGAATACGGGGAGAGAAAGGGCAAGACCTATACAGAGCACGATGAGGGCTGTATGTGTCTTTTTCTTTTTATCCAGGGAAAGGACAAAGCGGCAGGCATCACTGATGCCGCATACGGCATAGATCGTCAGAGTCATCGCATAGAAGAGCGCATACTGGCTTCCGGCCTCCCAGAGAAGATGGAAGAGAAAGCCGCCTGTGAAGAACACTGCGAAGATAAGGACTTTGAAATCCGTATCCTTCCTGTGCATTATAAAGTAAAGAAGAGCAAAGAAGTAAAGGAGAGTCTGAAGCCGGTTAAATAACGAAAGAATATATGGTATCCCCGGAAGGAAGATGGCTTTGTCCCAGGCCTCGTTCCGGCCCTGCTGCAGTGTCCAGGAATAGCATGAAGGCTCATTCCAGGTGGAGGCAGTTTTTCTTATATAGAAGCCGGCAAGATATGTGGGGTGAGCCATAAAGTTTCTGAAGGAGGCACGGATGTCCTCCTTCGCGGCAGCTGATGCGGCTTCGGTGTCATGACCTGCTTTTTCGTAGGTATCCACGGTGTAATTGTCGAACCAGCCGGCACCCCGGTATTCCTGCTCGTGCATACCCATGGCAATGAAGGCGCTCCCCGGCATCCCGCTCTCCGGCCTGTAATCCGCGAGCTTTCTGAAGGCCAGATCGGTAGCGCTCCTTCCGATGAGCATGAATACGACGATTGAAAGGATGAGCAGCAGTGAGCGCAGTTTCCTGTTTCTTATCAGCTCACATATGATCAGGATCGATACAGCGATCACAAGGATAAGCATGTTTTCCTTAAAACGACAGCCTGATGCCGTGAAAAGACCGGAGAGAAGGGCATCATGGAGCTTAAGTGAGTCCAGAAAACGAAGAGCAAAATACAGTCCCCACATACACAGACAGAACCCCGGAATATTGCCGTAAAGGAAGGTCGAAAATCCCCAGTAGGGCATGAAGAGTATGAGACCGAGAGATGCTTCCCTGTAAAGGGGGATGAGACGCCGCAGGACAAAATACATGGCGATCTCGGTAAGCACCATGAAGAAAAGATTAGCGTACTGCATCACTATATAATTTTCATAGCCCGCAAATTTCATGAGCAGATAATAAAAAAGGATGATCCCGTGATTGTTGGGATACATCACGCCGTAGGCTCCCGGGCTGAAATCATCAGGGATACCGACGATAAGATCCGCGGCAATGGATCTGACTACTCTCTGGTCAAATCTCGGGGGCAGGTCTGCCAGGGCTATGTATATACCTATAAGCACCGTGATAAGGATCAGGCATAAGACAAGCATCCTGTCCGTTACCCTGAAGCGGAGCTTGACGTGCAGCAGCCATACGATGAACGGAACGGAGATGATGATCAGAGCGTGGATAAAGGCGGTATCCCCGATGTAGTAAACCTGATCATAGGAATTTACAAAGACTGTGCTTATCACGGAAAGGAATGTGAGTATGGAAAGCAGGACTATCATGATCCAGGCTGTGAATCTGCAGATATAGGTGTAAAGCTTTGATTGGGATCCGTTGTTTTCCATGTCATCATATTATCACCGGGATGAGAGTAAGACAATGATTTTGAAAAAAAGCGTTTTTACGCTATTATAGATGGGGCTGTAATGAGCCAGCAGGGAGGCAGATCTTACAAGAGTCAGAGATAAGGTATGTGGACAGGGACATCACTTAAGAGGATCATATTCTATATATTGTCGCTGGGGCTTCTGGGCGGTTCTGTAGCTGTATTCTATATGATACCGCTGAAAAGCAGGGTATATCGGAATGACAGGGCTTATTACGGAGAAATCTCCTTCTCAAGAGAGCCGGGGTTCTATGATGAACCTTTTTTTCTTTCGATAGAAGCTCCTACGGCTGATATATACTACACGCTTGACGGTTCGGAACCGGACAGAAACTCGCGGAAATACGACAGCCCGGTATGGATCTATGACAGCAGCCAGGATCATAATATCCAGTCCATGCGTGATGATGTGAGCATTTTTTTTGAAGAGGATAAGAGAGAACTGTATGCCGCATATAATGTGGAGAATGCGGTAATACCCGAGTATGTCCCGCCGCAGACCAATGTAGCAAAATGCATGACGATAAAGGCAGCGTATTATGATGAGTCGGGGCAGAGAAGTGACGTTGCAACAGGGTCATATTTTGTCGGACATCAAAAACGGGACAGCGCTGATCCGGTCATGATATCGCTTATTATGGATCCTGCCGATCTTTTTGATTATGAAAAAGGCATATATGTCTTCGGAAAGAGAGGAGATGAATACTGGGATTATCTGGAATCAGTTACGGATGAGGATGAGTTGAGAGAGCTTTTGACGGGAAGGCTTGATGCGAATTATTTCGGGAGCGGAAGAGAGTGGGAGAGGGAAGCTACTCTTCAGCTTTTTGAAGAAGGCAGGCTGAAGCTTACCCAGCAGGCCGGGGTCAGAATACAGGGAGGATACAGCAGAGAGTTCACGCCTAAGAGTATGAGACTCTATGCAAGAGAGGAGTATGACGGGAACAGGGTCATCCACACGGAGAAAAACTACGGCCTCTGTATGGATAAGCTTGTCGTATATAACGGAGGGGAAGACATTTATGCGAAAATAAAAGATCCCCTGATGTCGGATATCTGTAAAGACATGGATTTTGTGGCTACTGCATATAAGCCGTGTGTCTTATATCTGAACGGTGAATACTGGGGATATCTTTTCCTCACTGACAGATATGATAAAAGGTATATGCAGATAAACTACGGAGTCGATGATGATAATGTAGTGCTTACGAAATACGGTACATTGAAGGAAGGAACTGAGGATGATCTTGCAGGATATTATGAGGACATGGATTTTATCGGTTCTGCAGACATGACTGATCCCGAAAACTATAAAAAGGCCTGTGAACTGATTGATGTGAACAGTCTGATAGATTATATGGCAGCAGAGATATATATAGCCAGATGGCACGACTGGCCCAGCAATAACTATGCGCTTTGGAAGACCAGGGAACCTGAATCCGGAAGGTATGGTGACTGCCGGTGGAGATTTATTCTTTATGATGTTAACTTCGGAGGATTATCCTATGAGGATGGGGATGCCACAAGGGATACAATAGAGCTTACAAGAACACAGAGTCCGATCCTGGACAACATGCTGAATAATCCGGAGTTTAAGGAAGCTTTCGTCGGAAGACTCATGTCTATGAGGGAAAATGAATTCGCTCCTGAGAAGGTGACATCCATGATCGACGGATATGCGGAAATGATGGAGGACGATATGCCGGAGTATTATGAAAGGTTTTTTGGTACGGATGACAGCCGGTTTTACGAGGGAATTGAGGATCTTAAACAGTTCTTTATTGAAAGATATGACTATATACCTGAGATGATAGAGGATAATTTTGACTGAAAGTAGAAAATACATTGCTTTTGTGGTAACATGAGCGGCGTAGCAGATGTTGATGGATACTTCCGATAAAATGACGATATGAAGGATCGTGTAATCGAAAGAAATAAAATTATATATTTGGTTTTATTTGTATTGCTTACACTGTTGTTTCTGTTTTCACGGCTTTTCCGGCTTGATTCCGTCCCGTTTACGGCGACAGGAATGCATTTTGATGAGATCTCGGCCGCATATGATGCGTGGTGTATACAGGGATGGGGAGTGGATAGAAATCTGGCCAGATTTCCGGTCTATTTCAGGAATACCGGTCCCGGACAAAATGCGCTCTATATATATCTGGCAGCTGTAATGTTTAAGTTTATCGGCTTTTCTCTTTTTAAATTCCGTCTTGTAGCTGTAATATGCGCTGCTGCGGCATACATATGCCTTTTCTTCTTTTCGCGGAGAGTCTTTGGAAATGACCTGATCTCACTTGTTCCCAATGCCCTTATGACGGTGATGCCGGTGTTTTTGATGAGTGAGCACTGGGGACTGGAGAGCTACCTTTTTCTGAGCTTTACGATCATTTCTTTTTGTACCATGGAGCTTGCGATAGAAAGGAACAGGATCTCTTTGTTCGTTATTGACGGGATCCTGTGGGGGATCACGTTTTATACATACGGGATATCCTATGTCGTGGTTCCGCTTTTTCTGATATTGTCATTTGTTTATCTGTTATACACAAAGAAGATAAACGTAAAAATGGCAGTGGGTATGCTCCTGCCGGTTTTCCTTCTTGGCTTTCCTCTGGCTGTGGAGCAGCTGGTAATAGCGGGGGTGATAGAGCCCTTCAGTCTGGGATTTATGGATTTCCTCCCTATGGACAGGAGCAGAGGCGGAGAGATAACTTTTGCCAATATTCCCGAAAGTCTGCTGACATCTCCTAAAATCCTGTTTGTAAAGGATTTACTGAATTACAACAGCACCGCCATATTCGGGACAATATATTATATATCCATACCCTTTATGCTGGTCGGCCTGGCAAAAACCATAATGATCTTTTTTGGTTCATGCAGGAAAAGGGAATACAGCGTTTACAGTCTTGTATTATTCTATTATGTATGTGCAAGAATGACGGCATTGATGACCAGCTGGCTCAATATCAATAAGGCCAATGAACTGTATTTTCCATATCTGTTTTTTACGGCAGTCGGTATAGCGGCGATTTATGGGAAGATCAACAGGTACTGGTTCCTGGCAGCGGTCAGCTGTATTTACGCCATATTTTTCCTGTCATTTTCCTATTGGGCATATTCCAACGGTGAAGAAAGCTGGAACAGCATGTCGGGGCCAAGATATGAGGATAACCTGATAGAGGATACTCATCCGGCATATGCTGTAAGGGAGGCTAAGGAAATCTGCGGGGATAAGCCTCTGTATATGATAATCAACGACATCGAAAACCGTTATCTGCAGATCTGTCTATTTGCAGGAACATCTCCATATGATTTTGCAAAGGACGGTTACGCTGAGAATAACTATGAGGTAGGGGTGCCTGAAGAGCTAGATCTTTCGGGTGATACTGTATACCTTATAGAAGACGAACTGCATCACATAACCGACTATAT
>CACZRA010000102.1 GCA_902783395.1 uncultured Lachnospiraceae bacterium | reverse complement strand
TACCCTTGTATCGGTAGTATAGTCAAATTGTCCATCCGGTATGCCTTTGCAGGCATTCAGAATAAATATAGCAGCGATGATGGGGATAAGATTGGCAACAATGGCAATACCTACATTCGTTTCCTTATCAAGCCGCTCCATCATATCTATGAAGATCATTGCTCCTATGGCTACTTCCGCGACATATACAAGTGTGCTGCCGATGCTTCCAACAAAGGGAATATTAACTATAATTCCCGTAACTACACTTAATATCAGGGGGTAAAGCTTTAAAATGACCGCGGGTACCTGAAGACCGTAAATATTGATATTGTCGACATTTCCGTAAGTTGCCTCTATCGTCCCGTATACATTTGCGATCGGTATAAAGGCCATCCATGTATTGGGGTATTTGCGGGCTTTGAAATACTTAAACCTTGCTATCGCGTCAAACAGGTAGATCACTAGTACAACAACAGCTATGACCAGACCGAAGGTGGCAAGTATTGTTATCAGTATACTGGTTTCATTATCCATTTCTTTCTCCTTTCTGTTATCTGTATCAACCGCGTGATTATAGCAGAAAAAGATTATAAGGACAAACACAGATTAAGTAAAGGCAAAGCATTCGGTTAATATGTACATCTGTGCTATACTCATAAAAGACATGAAAACTGTGTTTTGGCTGTTGGAGTAATATGGAAAAGACAGAAGAGATCCTGAGGGCTTTGTCGGACGGGAAGCTCACTCCTGAGGATGCTGTACTGCAGCTTGGGCAGGAGCGCTTTGCGGATATCGGTTATGCAAAGGTTGATCTTGACAGAAAAAACAGAAGAGGGACATCCGAGGTGATCTTCGGAGCCGGGAAAACACCGGAGCAGATCTGCGGTATTGCAGAGACTATGACAGAACACGGTCAGGACAGCATACTGATAACCCGTCTTGATGAAGAGAAATCAGGGAAGCTGGCGGAATTCTTTGCAGACAAAGGAATTGTTTTTTCATATGAAAGGGTATCGCGGACCGGCATAGCAGGTAAAATAAAAGAGCCTGACGGTCTGGGGAAGATTGCTGTCGTGACAGCCGGAACGAGCGATATACCCGTGGCGGAGGAGGCAGCGAGAACAGCGGAATATCTGGGGAATGAGATAATAAGGATATATGATGTCGGGGTTGCCGGAATACACAGGCTGTTTTCAAAGTTGGATGATCTGCTTGATGCACAGGTTATCATAGTGATAGCGGGAATGGAGGGAGCTCTTGCCAGTGTAGTGGGGGGGCTTGTGGCTGTTCCGGTGATAGCAGTTCCGACAAGCGTCGGATATGGCGCGAGTTTTGAAGGATTATCGGCTCTTCTTTCAATGCTTAATTCCTGCGCCAGCGGAGTTACGGTAGTTAATATTGACAACGGATACGGAGCCGCGTATCAGGCAAGCCTTATAAACCATATGGTAAAGATGGACTTGCCGGGAGGTGGTAAGTGAAGACACTTTATATAGAATGTGGAATGGGAGCAGCCGGAGATATGCTTACAGCTGCGCTGCTTGAGCTGTTGCCCGGGGATGAGCAGGAAAAGATGCTTGCGCGGCTTAACAGTATCGGTGTTGCGGGAGTCTCTGTCACAAGAAGCAGGGTCTTGAAATGCGGTATCGCCGGGAGTCATATGGAGGTGAGCATCGATGGGAAAAAAGAGATGCCCGATGAGCCGGCTCATGATCACGAAAAATCCGGACATGAGCATCATCACGTACATATGTCGGATATTCACAGCATAGTGAGTAATCTGAATCTTTCGGATAAAGTGAAAGAAGACGTAACGGCAGTATATGGGCTGATAGCCGAGGCTGAAAGTAATGCGCACGGGACTGAGGTATCCGAAGTACACTTTCATGAGGTCGGAATGAAGGATGCGATAATGGACGTGGCGGCGGTATGTATGCTGATGGAGTATATTTCTCCCGACAGGGTTTCGGCTTCTCCTGTTCACGTGGGCAGCGGACGGGTGAAGTGCGCGCACGGTATCATGCCCGTGCCTGCTCCGGCTACGGCATTCCTTTTGAAGGGAATACCTGCATACAGCACGGAGACTGAGGGGGAGCTGTGTACACCTACCGGAGCAGCGCTTCTGAAATATTTTGTTGATGATTTCCGCCCGATGCCGGTCATGAGGACGGAGCGTATAGGCTATGGCATGGGAAGCAAGGATTATCCAGCGGTAAATTGTATCCGGATATTTCTCGGGGAAGAGGATGCAGAGGAAGGAGATACAGTGACCGGAATATCCTGTAATGTCGATGATATGACGGGAGAGGAAATAGGCTTTGCATCGGAAATGCTGTACGAAGCGGGGGCAAAAGAGGTTTTTACAGTCCCTGTCGGAATGAAAAAATCGAGACCGGGGATATTGCTGGTGGTCCTTTGTTCACCTGAAGACCGGGAGCTTATCATACGGACTGTATTCGAATACACCACGACTATAGGTGTGAGGGAGACGGAATATAAAAGACATATTCTTAAGAGAGATGAGGCGGCAAAGGAGACCGGCTTCGGTGAGATACATATAAAGCACTCCGAAGGCTGGGGAGTCACCAGAGAAAAGTATGAATATGATGATCTCGCAAAGGCAGCGAGGGAGCAGGGGCTTTCAATAAGGGAGGTCAGGGACCGTATACAAAAATCCTAAACATTGCCCAGACGGACATGCTTCAGATGATCGGAAGCGATCGTCTGAAGGCGTCTCATGAGAGCTATGTCAGTAGGAGCTCTGTCTGTCATCCTGTACTGCGGAAAGAATCTCGTAATATGAAGCGTTATCCCGGGATCGATCCCTGCGATCCATGAGGCCTCTTTTTCCATATCTTCCTCATCATCGCTGAGATCGGGAACGATAAGGGTGGTGAGTTCGACATGTGAAGAGACGGATGCGGTTTTGATAAAGCGTTTTACCGTTTCAAGATCACCTCCGAGAGAGCGGTAGCCTTCTTCCGAGAACACCTTAAGATCTATGTTCATTGCGTCAATATAAGGCAGCACCTCCGACAGAACTTCCTGTTCGATATTGCCGTTTGTTACAAGGACGTTTACGAGACCTGCTTCTTTTACAAGCTTTGACGTTTCAAGGACGAACTCATATGAGATAAGAGGCTCGTTGTAGGTGAACGCCACACCGACGTTATTCCCTGAACGGCTGAGATCCACAGCTATATCTCTGAGCTCGGAGGCGGAAATTATATCCGTATGCCTTGCGTCTTTTATCCCGACCTGGGATATCTCGTGATTCTGGCAGAAGGAACAGATCATGTTGCAGCCGAAGCTTCCGACGGACAGGATATTTTTTCCCGGCATGAATCCGGCGAGGGGCTTTTTCTCTATGGGATCCAAAGCCATCGAGGTTATCGATCCGTAACGGACAGGTTCTATCCTTCCGTTGTTATTGTGCCGCGCTTTACAAAGTCCGGTCCGGCCCTGCGAAAGCCTGCAGTGATGAGGACACACGTTACATACGGTATATTGGCTGTCAGACATGTCTTACTACCTCAAAACGCTGAAGCTCTATCTTTTCGGAGGGGCCTATCCCGGCCTTCTGTCTGGCGATGCTTATCTGCTGCTCTACTGTATCAACACCGTCCAGATCAGGAAGGAGCAGACCCCGGCGCATACCGTTGGATACTATCACCCCGTAGCGCTTTACATCGAGTTCGTCAGGGGAAGCGACCGGCTCTGCTTCGCCGAGAACATCCACATTGATCTCAAGGTCTTCCAGTTCGCTTTCCTTCACGGGAGAAAATCTGGGGTCTCTTGATACCGCGGAAACAGCATTTTCCCTTATTTCTTCTGCCACGTTATCACAGGTTGCCGAGATCGTTCCGATACATCCCCTCAGCATTCCGAACTCATGCACCGATACAAAAGCCCCGGCGCGGGTGTGCATCATCTCCTCCGGAAGACCGGAAAGATCCGGAAGCTTTTCTCCTTTTACATGACTGAATATCGTATCCCTTGCAAGCTTGACATAGGCATCCATGGCATCATTGTCCTTTCTTTGTTCAGCTTCGTCATTTTTATCATCGATCCTGAAGATCGCGAGCCCGTAGCCCACTCCGAAGGTAGCTTCGTGCGACAATACTTCACTCGTAACACTGTGGGAATAAAGAATGCCGCTCATGATGACGAACGATCTGTGTCCGCATTCCTGACTCCGGTCGAGAAAATCTTCGCTGAAGCCGGTAAGCTCGGACAGGGCGCAGCGTTCCATCACATCCATCAGTCTGCGGTCATATTCCGGTCCTTCGGGTTTGAAGCCGTATGGACCGTCCTCCTTCTGGCAATGCGAAAGATCTCCGCTTGCTATAATGACTATCTTTTTGTCCGTCCTGTCTGCGGCACTGTCGATCGCCCTTCCCAGGCTTTTATGCACATCGAGGGAATATCCTGATAATCCTATCCGGACAAGCCTGTAGTCTGTATATTTTTTATTAATGAAATACAGAGGGACCATGGTCCCGTGGTCCAGACGCGGGTCGCGCTCCCCGTCTGTTCCGGCAGGGATACCGGCTCTTTCTGCGGCATCCGTGATCTTTCGCACAAGATCGGTATCATACTTTACATCGAAAGTCACCTGAGGCGCGTTGAAGCTGCCGAGGCTGCCGCGGGCTCCATCTCCCGGAGATATATGGAAATAATCCGAATACATAGTTGCATGAGGCGATGTCACGATTATCGTGTCAGGCTGTATTTCGGCAATACGTTCGGCTATGCGCCTGAAGGCGTTAAGTGTCGGACGTATCTTCTCCTCCTCACCCCGTCCGACCTCGGGGACGGCTATCGGTGGATGAGGCACCATGTAAGCTTCTATAACGGGCATGTCCTTCCTCCTTATGCAGCCCTGCCCTTTTTCCTTCTGACCTTTGAACCGTCACGTCTGCGTCTTACGGAAGCAGACGGGCCGACGGACATGGAAATGTCAGGATCCTTTGCAAGGCAATCGGTAAATATATACGCTATTTCAACTTTACTACCAAAGTAAAGCAGTATCAATATGTTAAATACTATCGCTATGAGCATTGTCATTTTGTGTTCCTCCTGTTCTTTGTTTTGTCCTCTTTATCTTTCGGGATATAGTATAAGGCCGATATATGTCCCTTAAAACGGACAGAAGAAAACTTTGAGATATTGATGGTAATAATATATAATGATCAAAATAGTGATTCAGTACTTATGGCGACTTAATCCTATAATAATGCAGTGATGATAACGGAGGAGAAGATGAAGCAGCTGTTCGGCAAAAGGGAAGTCGTTGCTACGGGTATCGGAACGGCTCTTTTTGTTGTTTTGACTACGGTAGAGATCCCTCTCGGATTTGTTCCTAAAACGGCACTTCAGCCCAGAATGGCTGTTCTTGCTTTTATTGCGGGAGTATTCGGTCCGATCGCAGGTGCCCTGACCGGATTGCTGGGACATGCCATAGGGGATGTGATCTTCTACGGATCAATATGGTGGAGCTGGGTCTTTCCGGAGGCGGTCGTTGGATTATGCATCGGCTTATTCCATAATAAATACGCCATAAAGGACGGAAATTTTGCAAATCCCGTATCGATCATCTATTTCAACGTTATCCAGGCGGCGGCAAATGCCGTGGCATGGATAGCCGCAGCTCCGGTGTTGGACATACTCGTCTATCAGGAGCCGGTAAACAAGGTGTTTGCCCAGGGGTTCTTTGCGTTTATCGGAAATACGATCGTGATAGGGATAATGGGGTCGGCTCTTGCTGTCGCATATTCCGCAGTGGCAGGCAAGCCGTCGGATAATACCAATACCGGGGGCGGATGATCATCTGATATGGACGGATTTATCAAGACTTTACTTTCCTTTTTTCATATCAGACTCTCGGAGAGCAGGGAGAGAGCCGTTATCCAGTTTGTCAAGTTCGGTATAGTAGGCGTCTCCAACACGCTGTTGAGCTACGCGATAAATGTAGCGGTTCTGCTTGTATTATCGCCGTTTGAGCTTTCGTGGGATTATTTTGCCGCCAATATCACAGCCTTTATCCTGAGCGTTGCCTGGTCCTTTTTCTGGAACAATAAATATGTTTTTACAGCCCGTGACGGAGAGAAAAGAAACCTATGGGCGGCACTTTTTAAAACCTATGTTTCCTATGCCGTCACGGGCTTGCTGCTTGCCAATGTCCTGTCATATATATGGGTGGACGTGGCGGGGATATCAAAGTATGTCGCGCCTCTGCTGAATCTGGTCATCAGCGTTCCCGTAAACTTTCTGCTTAACAAGCTCTGGGCGTTTAAGGCCTGAAATGTTCTCAGTTGATATGTGCGGTTAGATTTCCGTTTTCGAAATCTATATTGATCACATCGCCTTCTCCCGCGCCGTCTGAAAGTATTGCTCTGGCAGCGAGCGTTTCAACGTTTTTCTGCATGAAACGTTTCAAAGGACGTGCGCCGTATACCGGGTCATATCCCCCGTCAACTATGAATTTCCTGGCTTCATCCGTAAGGGCGATCGATAACTGTTTATCGGCCAGCCGCTTATTCGTATCAGCTATGAGAAGCTCTACGATACCTCTGATATTTGCCTTTGTCAGCGGCCTGAATTCGATTATCTCATCGAGACGGTTCAGAAATTCCGGCCTGAAATGAGCCCGAAGCTCGGCATCTACGGATTCATGTGCATCCCTGCTGATATTTCCCGAATCATCAATGCCGTCAAGAAGGTATTGAGAGCCGATATTTGAGGTCATTATCAGTATCGTATTCTTAAAGTCAACGGTGCGGCCCTGCGAATCCGTGATCCTGCCGTCATCCAGTACCTGCAGCAGGACATTGAAGACATCAGGGTGGGCTTTCTCTATCTCATCGAAAAGGACCACGGAATAAGGATGCCGCCGTACGGCTTCCGTCAGCTGTCCGCCTTCGTCGTATCCTACATATCCGGGAGGAGCACCTATAAGTCTGGATACGGAGAATTTTTCCATGTATTCCGACATATCTATGCGCACGATATTGTTTTCATCGTCGAAAAGTGCTTCCGCAAGGGCTTTGGCCAGCTCTGTTTTGCCGACACCCGTAGGTCCCAGGAACAGAAAGCTGCCTATGGGTTTTGTAGGATCTTTTATTCCGGCCCTCGATCTTATGATGGCATCCACGACTTTATCAACGGCATCATTCTGGCCTATGACCCGCTTGTGAAGGGTGTCTCCCAAATGAAGAACTTTTTCGCGCTCGCCCTCATTAAGCTTGGAAACGGGTATTCCCGTCCAGCGTGATACTATGGTGGCGATCTCTTCTTCGGTGACCGACTCATGTACCATCGATATATCCCTGCTCCGCAGGGATTCCTCCGCGGCTTCCAGCTCTGACTGCAGTGACGGCAGATCGCCGTACCGGAGCTTGGCGGCTTTTTCAAGATCCCCCTGCCTCTGGGCTATCTGTATCTCATTATTAACGGATTCTATCTGTTCCCTTAATTCGGACAGACGTCCCACACTCTGCTTTTCCGTGTCCCATTTTGCCTTGTCACTCTGAAACTGTTCATTGAGCTCCGAGATATCCTTTTGCAATTCGGAAAGTCTCTGTTTAGATGCATTATCCTTTTCCTTTTTAAGGGCAGTCTCTTCTATCTGCATCTGAGTCAGACGCCTACGCATTTCATCGAGTTCTGCGGGCATTGAATCCATTTCCGTTTTTATCGAAGCGCAGGCCTCGTCAACAAGATCGATCGCCTTATCAGGAAGGAATCTGTCCGAAATATACCGATGAGACAGGACAGCGGCTGCTACCAGTGCGGAATCCGCGATCTTTACGCTGTGATATACTTCATAACGGTCTTTTATTCCGCGGAGAATCGATATCGTATCTTCCACCGACGGTTCATCCACAAGGACCGGCTGGAAACGGCGCTCCAGAGCCTTGTCTTTTTCTATGTATTCCCGGTATTCATCAAGGGTAGTGGCGCCTATGCAGTGAAGCTCGCCTCTTGCAAGCATGGGCTTAAGCATGTTTCCGGCATCCATTGCCCCGTCGGTCTTTCCGGCGCCTACTATAAGATGCAGCTCGTCTATGAACAGTATGACCCGTCCGTCGGATTTTCTGACCTCCTCGAGAACAGCCTTCAGCCTTTCCTCAAATTCACCTCTGTATTTGGCGCCTGCCACCAGAGCACCCATATCAAGTGAGAATATTTCTTTATCCTTCAGAGCTTCAGGGACATCGCCGGCGACTATTCTCTGGGCGAGTCCTTCAACTGCTGCGGTCTTTCCGACACCGGGTTCACCTATGAGAACCGGGTTGTTTTTTGTCTTGCGGGACAGGATGAGGATCATATTACGTATCTCGCTGTCCCGTCCTATGACCGGATCAAGCTTCTGCTCCCTTGCCCGTGCGACCAGGTTGGTACCGTATTTCTCAAGCACGTCATAGGTGTCTTCGGGATTGTCCGTGTTTACGCTCTGGTTGCCGCGTACTTCCGAAAGGACCTGAAGAAAATGGTCTCTTGTGATCCCGTAATCCTTCAATATTTCCTTGAGTTCCTTTCCCGGATGCCTGATAACGGCAAGAAACAGATGCTCAACGGATACGTATGAATCCCCCATAGCCTTTGCCTCGTCCGGAGCCTGGAGAAGGATCTTATTCAGCTCCTGGCCCATGTAGGGCTCGCCGCCCTGTACCTTGGGACGCTTTTCTATTATCCTGAGGATATCCTGCGTGAATTCGTCCGCATCTATCCACATCTTTTCTATGAGCCTTCTGATCAGCGATTCGTCTATCGTAAGCAGGGAGAAGACGAGATGAGCAGGTACAATCTCCTGGTTTCCGTATTCAAGAGCTGTCTTCTGGCAGCCGTTTACTGCTTTTATGGAATTCTGGGTAAATTTGTCAATATTCATTACTCTGCTCTCCTTTCTGCTGTAAGGTGCTTCAGCACATTATCCCGAAGATACCCCGTCAGGCGCGAAGCGAGCGCCGGGACGAAAAGAATCATGCCGCCTGCCTAAACTGCCGTTATGCAATAACGACCCGTCTTGAAGGTGTATCAGGGCGGGTCGGTAAACGGATGATCTGTTTGAAAACATGATACAACGGATTGTTAGCACTGTCAAGAGGTGAGTGCTAATTATTCCCGGAGGTCTTTATTTCGGGATCAGGACTTAGAAAAGTCAGGAGAACCGAAGACATCATCGTAGATCCTGAAGAAGTTTTCCTCTGAGTCGAGTTTCCGGTCGGAGAGTTCCTGACCGTTCCAGAGCTCAGAATTAAAATTTGTCTGAAGCTCCTTCACAAAAGAGCTGTATACTTTGTCGAATGCTTCGCTTTTGCGATCGTTCACGAGCCTTATCTTATTGGCATCGGTCCTTTCCCTGTCATATGAGCTAAGGCATTTTACTATAGATATGCCTTCATCGGTTACGATGGGAGATGAAACCTCATCTGTAGACAGCTCGAAACAGGCGTTTACAAAATCGGGCGGAAAATCGTCCGTATCTTTGCCGAAGGAATACTTTGATTCTCCGGATCCGTTGTACTCGTCTGTGAGCGTATCAAATCCTTCTCCTTCAGAAAGCTTTGCGTAAATGATATTGGCAGTCTGGGCGGCCTGCTCCTCATCTCCGTTGGGAATGAGGATACGCTGTATGGTTATGATGCGTGCCTCATCGTCTGATATCTCCGGATTAACGTCCTTGGTTATATCATTGTATACATTATATGCCAGTGCGTAATCTTCATACATCGAAAGAAGGAGCTCGGGAGTTATCTCAAGATCCTTCCTGTCGGCATCCGACAGGGATCCCATATAACGATCGGCAGCCTTGCCGCATTTTTCGATATCCCGCTCAGACAGGGTTATGTCACGGTCAGAGGCGAGTATGCCCAGAGCTTTCACCTCTGCTAGACGCGACAGCGCCATAGAGGTCAGTTTATCGGAAACGGAGGTATCGCCTACGCTCCGCTCCATGATATCTTCACCGTATACGCTTTCGTAGCCGTCTTCCAGATTACGGATATATACCTTTGCCTCGGGAACATAGCATTTATTGTCGCCTACGTAAAAAAGCTCGCCTTCTTCGAAGCCGGTAGTGAGAACGATCTGGCTGTTGTCTGTTGGGTCGCTTCCGCAGGCGCACAACAGAATGCAGAATGTAATTGTACAGATCAGGGCTTTTAATCTCATGGGGTATATTTTATCACAATAAAAACACAGATTGGATATATAATGAGATAGATTTTGTAGCTGCCAGAGTATTATGGTATAATATACCGCTAAGGCTTGGGAATTAAGCAATACAATGGAGGTACGCTGACATGAAGAATTTTCTAAAATGGTTTTTTGGATTGGCATTGATCGGAGCTGTGGCAGCAGGGATATATTATTTCCTTAACGGGGATAAATATACCGATGTAGATGATTTCGACGACGAGGCCAATGATGATCTGCAGGATTTCCTGGATAAGGAGAGGGAAGGAAATGCGGATGATCACTATATCTCACTTGACCTGACAAAAGACAGGGCCTCCGAAGAGGATAAGATAATCGGAAAAGTGGATGAGGAAGATAACAAGGTCGTGAAGGCTGATTCCCGGGAGAGCGAAGAGGTCGAGGGATTCAGTTTCAGTGATCTGACTGACTGATAAAGGAACAGGGATTTGGATTACAGCCGCAGAGGAATAGAACGAAGACGCAGACAGCTTCACGCTAAGATGCCGAAGCTGACGAACATGCTCGGCGCAGGTTTTTATATGGCCGCGATCATAGTGATGGTGACGGCTGCGCTTGCGGGAAGCTTTGCTGTTGCGGGGATATTCAGGGGTATGCTTACCACGGCGCCGGATATCTCCACGATCGATGTACGTCCTACCGGATACTCCAGTTCGGTTTATGACAGTGACGGCAATCAGATGACAAAGCTTGTCGCGACTAATTCAAACCGTATATATCAGACCATAGACAAGATCCCGATAGATATGCAGCATGCCTTTGTGGCAATGGAGGACGAGAGGTTCTACGAACACAACGGTATAGATATCAAGGGTATCGCCAGAGCGGCATATATTGTGCTTGCAACAAGGGACATGTCACAGGGAGCAAGTACGATAACCCAGCAGCTCATCAAGAACTCTGTGTTTGATAAGTGGGCTACGGGGGAATCCAAATTCGAAAAGATCAAGAGAAAGATCCAGGAACAGTATCTTGCCATCCAGCTCGAGAGACAGCCCGGAATGACAAAAGACAATATCCTGGAGCTGTATCTGAATACGATCAATCTGGGCCAGAACACACTTGGTGTCCAGGCGGCATCATTAAGGTATTTCGGCAAAAATGCGTCGGATCTTGATCTGTCCGAAGCATCTGTAATAGCAGCCATTACGAGTAATCCCAGCAGATATAATCCTATATCCCATCCCGATAACAATGCGGTAAGGCGCGGTATGGTACTGGAGAAAATGCTGGAGCAGGGATATATCACCGACCAGGCATATCAGAAAGCCATGGCAGATGATCCCTATGAGCGTATACAGACAGTAAATTCAAAGACCGAACAGAATTCCATCAACACATATTTCGTGGATGCCATGGTTGAAGAAATAATGGAGGATTTTCAGGAGGAGCTCGGTTATACGGAGAATCAGGCATACAATATGCTTTATTCCGGAGGCCTTCAGATCTTTACCACGCAGGATTCTTCCATTCAGAAGGTATGTGATGAGGTGACTTCGGATCCGGAGCTTTACCCCGAGAAAACGGAATATCTTCTTGATTACCGCGTGACGGGGGTGGATAAGGATGATAATGTGCAGAATTTCTCATCGCAGATGATGGAGGTATATTTCAAGGAGCAGGGCAAGAACGGGTATGACAGGCTGTACAGCTCCGAGGAAGAAGCAAAAGCGGATGCGGAGGCATATAAGAAGTATATCGAAAGCGAGGGGTATTCCGTGGAGGCCGAAACCCTTTCGATAACCCCCCAGCCGCAGATCTCGCTTACGATAGAGGATCAGTCTACGGGCTATGTAAAGGCGATAGTAGGAGGCCGCGGCAAGAAGGAGGCATCACTTACGCTGAACCGTGCAACAGATACGGTAAGACAGCCGGGATCGACCTTTAAGATAGTTTCGACATATGCGCCCGCATTTGACACGGGAGAGAAGACGCTGGGAACAGTAACGGTAGACGAGCCCTTTAATTATGCGAACGGAAGACCGGTTTCAAACTGGTACTCATCGGGATATAAGGGACCGGTTACACTCAGGTATGCCATAGAGCAGTCAATGAATATCATAGCGGTCAAGACCCTTACAGACATCACCCCCCAGGTGGGATATGATTATCTTCTTAAATTCGGATTTACGACCCTTGTAGATAATGAGGTCAGGTACGATGGCTCCGTCATGTCTGATGTACAGCAGGCGCTGGCTCTCGGAGGTATAACGTACGGTGTTAAGAATTATGAGCTTAATGCGGCCTATGCGACTATAGCCAACGGGGGAGTATATCATCAGCCCGTGTTCTATACTAAGATTCTTGACCATGACGGGAACGTTCTGATTGATAAGACAGGGGATCCCGGAAGACAGGTTATAGGGGAAGCGGCGGCTTATCTCTGTACTTCGGCAATGGAGGATGTTGTCACAAAAGGAACAGGTGCGTCGGTTAATTTCGGAACCCAGAAGATCGCGGGAAAAACCGGTACTACCACAGGTGAGAATGATGTATGGTTTGCCGGATATACCCACTATTATACATGCACCACCTGGGCCGGATATGATAATAATAAGAAGATGTACGATAAGGCGCAGCAGAGGCTTGCCCGTACGGTATGGAGAGCGGTAATGGAGCCGATACATGAGGGCCTTCCGGAGGTGGATTTCGAACAGCCGCCTGATGTGACGACTGCAACGGTATGTAAATACACCGGAAATCTTGCGTCCGACTATGACCGGGCTTCGGGGGCGGCTCATTCCGAATTTTACCGGGTTGATACCATACCCTCACAGGTGTGCAACGGGGTGCACAGTTCTTCTTACAGCTTTATCTGCGGCCTTACGGGACAGGCTGCATCGGAGACGTGTCCTTTCAGGACTGCGGGTACTCCCATAAATGCCGGATGGTGCCCTCACTCGCTTGATGCTTCCGGCGGCCAGCGTACGGATTCGGTGCCTTCGGGTTACAGTAATCTGGGAGACGGAGCAGACAGTACCGTCACGATGGGAGGCGGAGAAGAAAACGGAGATATCGGCGCTGTGGATCCGAACCTGTTGGCGGCACTTCTGGCGCAGCAGCAGGCAGCGGCAGCAGCAGCGGCAGCGGCCGGCGCGCAATAATCTACAGAAGAAATCCACTATGTGAGCGCCGGCTACAAGTTTGCAACTGCGTCGCAAACTTGCGGGGGGAGAGGATATGCGGGGTGCGCAATAATAGTTGAAAGTGCCTGCTGAATGAGCACCCGCTACAAATTTCCGCAAAGCGGAAATTTGCCAGAGGAGCAGTGATGCGGGGGGCGCAATAAGCAAAAGCAGACCATCACAGAGTGAGCGCCGGCGGGAAGTAAAGCATATATGGGGTGCGAAATAGGAGTTGAAAGGGTCTGCTGAGTGAGCGTTCTATGCAGATCCCGGCATGTGGTAAAAACATGCGTTGTAAGGTATAATCTAATATTACCCGAGGGTATTTTTGAAATAATGTATTGGAGGAAAAAGAATTATGAAGAAATGGGTGTATCTTTTCACTGAAGGCAATGCGGACATGCGTGAGCTTCTGGGAGGCAAGGGAGCCAATCTGGCTGAGATGACAAATCTCGGACTGCCGGTCCCTCAGGGGTTTACGATCACAACAGAGGCCTGTACGCAGTACTATGAGGATGGCAGGGAGATCAACGATGAGATCTTCGGTCAGATCATGGAGTATGTCGATAAGCTTCAGGAGATCACGGAAAAGAAATTCGGAGATAAGGATAACCCGCTTCTCGTTTCTGTCCGTTCAGGCGCAAGAGCCTCCATGCCGGGGATGATGGATACTATATTAAACCTCGGTCTGAACGAGACTGTCGTAAATACACTTGCTGAGAAATCTAATAATCCGAGATGGGCATGGGACTGCTACAGACGTTTTATACAGATGTATTCCGACGTCGTCATGGAGGTCGGGAAAAAGTATTTTGAGCAGCTCATTGACAGGATGAAATCAAAGAAGGGCGTCACGCAGGACGTAGAGCTTGATGCCGATGATCTTAAGGAGCTTGCAAATCAGTTCAAGTCCGAATACAAGAGCAAGATAGGAAAAGATTTCCCCGATGATCCCAAAGAGCAGCTTCTCGGTGCCATAAAGGCAGTTTTCAGATCATGGGACAATCCGAGAGCAAACGTATACAGAAGAGACAACGATATCCCTTATTCATGGGGGACAGCGGTGAATGTGCAGTCAATGGCATTTGGAAATATGGGAGATGACTGCGGAACCGGTGTTGCCTTCACAAGAAATCCCGCCACGGGAGAGAAGGGGCTTTTCGGGGAATTCCTTACGAATGCGCAGGGAGAGGATGTCGTTGCGGGAGTGCGTACTCCCATGAAGATATCCGCGATGGAAGAGAAGTTCCCGGAGGCGTTTGCGCAGTTCAGCGATGTATGCAAGAGGCTTGAGGATCACTACAGGGATATGCAGGACATGGAGTTTACGGTGGAGCACGGTAAGCTTTATATGCTGCAGACGAGAAACGGAAAGAGGACTGCACAGGCGGCACTGAAGATAGCTTGTGATCTTGTTGACGCGGGAATAAGGACGGAAGAGGAAGCGGTTGCCATGATAGATCCGAGGAATCTTGATACTCTGCTGCATCCTACATTCGACCAGAGCGCGCTCGTAAGAGCCCGTCTCATAGGGAAGGCGCTGGGGGCTGCACCCGGGGCGGCCTGCGGTAAGATAGTATTTACCGCGGCAGATGCCGAGGACTGGGCGGCAAGAGGCGAGAAAGTCGTGCTTGTCAGGCTTGAGACCTCTCCTGAGGATATAACAGGAATGAAGGTGGCGCAGGGAATACTTACGGTACGCGGAGGAATGACAAGTCATGCTGCTGTTGTGGCAAGAGGAATGGGTGCCTGCTGCGTATCCGGATGCGGCGATATAGTAATGGACGAGGCAAATAAGAAATTCACTCTCGGAGGAAAGGAATATCACGAGGGCGATACGATATCCTTTGACGGTACTACGGGAAATATCTACGATGGAGCAGTTCCTACCGTTGATGCAAAGATCGCCGGAGAATTCGGCAGGATAATGGGCTGGGCGGATAAATTCAGGACCCTCAAGGTTCGTACCAATGCCGATACGCCCCATGATGCAAAGAAGGCGAGAGAGCTCGGTGCGGAAGGAATAGGTCTCTGCCGGACGGAGCATATGTTCTTTGATGAGGACAGGATACAGGCTTTCAGGGAGATGATAGTTTCCGAAACAGTGGAGGAGAGAGAAGAAGCACTCAAAAAGATCGAGCCGCTCCAGCAGGGAGATTTTGAGCAGCTCTTTGAGGCGATGGAAGGCAATCCCGTCACTATAAGATTCCTGGATCCGCCTCTGCATGAGTTTGTTCCCAAGAGCGACGCTGACATCGAAAGGCTTGCCAAGGCAAAGAAGAAGAGCGTTGATGAGATCAAAGCTAAGATAGACAGTCTTGTGGAGTTTAATCCCATGATGGGACACAGAGGGATACGACTTGACGTTACCTACCCGGAGATAGCGAAGATGCAGACTGTAGCTGTAATAAGGGCGGCGGTAAATGTTCAGAAGAAGCATCCGGAATGGAATATCGTACCTGAGATCATGATACCTCTCGTAGGAGACGTAAAGGAGCTCAAGTATGTCAAGGATATAGTTATGGATGCAGCTGACGCTGAGCTGAAGGCGCTTAAGTCAAAGCTGAAATATGAGATAGGTACAATGATAGAGATCCCGAGAGCTGCTCTCACTGCGGATAAGATCGCGGCTGACGCCGAATTCTTCTGCTTCGGAACAAATGATCTTACACAGATGACATACGGCTTTTCAAGAGATGATGCCGGAAAATTCCTGCAGGCATACTATGAGAGAAAGATATTCGAGAACGATCCGTTTGCCAAGCTCGACCAGGACGGAGTGGGAGAGCTTATGGCCATGGCTCTTAAGAAGGGTAAGGGTGTAAGACCTGAGCTTCACTGCGGTATATGCGGAGAGCACGGCGGAGATCCGTCATCGATCGATTTCTGTAATAAAATCGGGCTTGATTATGTATCCTGCTCGCCCTTCCGCGTGCCTATAGCGCGTTTGGCAGCGGCCCAGGCAGCTATAGCACAAAAGTAAAGAGCCAAACGGACACTTGCGGCAGCCCAGGCAGCAATAGCTCAGAAATAGAAACAGCCGCAAGTCAGTTGGCAGCGGCCCAGGCAGCTATAGCACAAAAGTAAAGAGCCAAACGGACGCTTGCGGCAGCCCAGGCAGCAATAGCTCAGAAATAGAAACAGCCGCAAGTCAGTTGGCAGCGGCACAGGCAGCTATAGCGCAAAAGTAAAAAGCCAAACGGAAGACCTTCATTACAGAAATGTAGTGAAGGTCTTTTTTAGGCTTACGTTCCAATAGTCCCGGAAATATGGATATATCCCCCGGTGCATGGTATAATCAGGCACAGATGCTGTGTGACGAAACTGAAGGGATTGGACAGGTGTCCTGAGGGCATTATCTGCGGGTGACAAAGCCTGCGGTATGGATCGTTCTTGTGGCGGTAGCTGCATTGTTAGCCGGAATGCTGGTCTGGGCTCTCTTTGTGCAGATCGGAAGCTATGCCGCAGGCAGGGCGGAGGTGAAGGACGGCACCATGACGGTCACCTTTGATGATGCTGCGGCCGCACATAACGTTACGGAGGGAATGATAAGATACAGATCTGTTCTACCTGTGCCAGGGGTGGCGAGGGTAATCTGGTGTTGTACGGGGTTATGAGACAGGATATTTTTCGGGCAGGAAAAGAAAAGCAACGGCAAGCGAATAAACCCGGAGCATAGAGTAACAGAGAAGGCCCGTCAGGAATGAGGAAAGATTGAGGATAAAGGAAAGGAGATAAGGCTTTACAGGAAGAGCTCCCCCGTGTTTTTTCAGGATCAGCCCTTCCGTAAGGATGACAAGAGCTTCAAAAAGGAAAATAACGCAATAAAAAAGCGCTCTGCCTGCGTGCCAATGACCGGCTGTCAGGCGGAGCGCCGTGTTTATAGCGGGATTAGTGATGATGTTCATAAGCACTATCACGATATACGGACGGATACCTCTTACATTCAGGATGAAAGCGATCACAAGCTCCGACGCAAGCGTAAGGGAAAGATTAAAGACCAGAAGCTGTATCAGTCCCATTTATCCTCCATTTCCGGTGCTATATGAAGTGCGGTCAGAAGTATTACCGCTGAGAGAAGGATCAGCGGACTTGTGATGATACCGGTAACGGGAATGGCTGTCATGTGATAGCTGACAAAACCCAGAAAGAGTGCTGCGGTATTAAGACCGAAGGCAACGCCTTTCCATTTCGGCAGGAGATTCGCCAGACCCATCATGGCAACCGGCATCGTCATATTGAAAAGGAAGAGGACTATGCAGCCTGCGACCGGCGAGGAGTCCGAAAATACGGCGGCAGCGGAACATAAAAGCAGTGATGACACGATCGTTTTTTTCCAGCCGAAACGGTCGGCTGCCATTCCGCCGAAAAATTTTCCGAAAAAGACAGCCGTAACTGCCGCGAGTCCCAGCATAAAGCCGGAACGCCAGCTGTATTTTGAAGCAAATCCCAGAAAACTCCTGTAAAATATAACAAGGAAAAGAAGAAAAACTGCAGCGAGCAGATATCCGTATCCGGTCTTTATTTCAGTATTATCACTATGCGGTATCAGGTGGGTATCATGCATGTACAGCCAAAGCAGAGACAGGGACATCAATATAAGAGCAATACCTGCAGCGCCGGGATATGAACAGCCCGTTCTGCCGGCATTTGTCCCAAGAAAAAGACCGACCGCTCCGGTGGATATGAATATTCCGGATAAAGCTGTCTTTCTGTCTGACAGGTTAATGATATCTATGCCCGCGCCTGAATGGAAAGCGGCATTCGCAAGCCCCATGACGATGGCAGCGGGAATGAAAAGAGGGGAAGGGATAGCGGAAAAGGCTGCGGCGATGTCGATAAGCGCAATGATCATGCACCCCGCTGAAGCTAAAAGGCCGTTTATATTCTTTGAGTTACGCGGAAATACGGTCGTACGGTCGATAAAAAGACCCAGCGGAAGCTCTGAAACAAAGGCGCAAAAATCATAGATAAGTACGGATAAAGCAGCTTTGCCTGCTCCGCCATCATCTGAATAAGCTGAAAGCATACGGTAAAGGAACATCGCGCATCCCATGTCCACAAGAAAATGAGTAACGGAATACGCGGCCAGGATCCTTTTTTTATTGAGCGGATATTTTATTTTTTAGTCCTTCGTATAATATTTACGACGATCAAAGCAACAGCCGCTACAAGAAGGACAGCTCCGATCGCGAAAAAAACGTACGCGCCGGAACCAGATACGGCTTCGGATGTGCTCGGATATTCGATATCCACTACATCGGCAAGAGGCGTAAAGGATTGCAGAAAACTCATGATCGATCTCCTAAAGTTCTAAAACTAATATCGTTTACGGTATCTGTGACAAATGACGGACTGTCACTGCCGTTTCGTATAGTATAAGCTCAGCAGGGAAAATGGTCAAAATACAAATGAAAAAGCGTGCTTGTTGCTTTTTTACGGTATTCTAAGCTAAAATAAAAAATCAGTTTGTAGATTATCAGATCAAAAGATGATCCACATCGTCTGTAATAAGACCCGGCAGAAAGGCGCAGGGCGCCTCATAAATGATGCGGAGGAGTGTATATGGTTACCGTAAACAATAAAAAAATATGTGAAAACTGCTTTAAGGAGACAGCGCAGGACCCGTGTCCGCACTGCGGATTTTCGAAATCCACACACAGGCAGGATCCGATAACCCTTACCATAGGCAGTATACTGAATCAAAGATATATGATCGGAAGGGTGATAGGAAAAGGCGGGTTCGGAATAACCTATCTTGCTTATGACCTTAAACTGGACACCAGACTTGCCGTTAAGGAATACTATCCTATGGGAATGGCGATAAGGACACCGGGGAGCACGACGGTTTCGGTTTCCAATGAGCAGTCCGAGGAACCTTTTAAGAACGGAGCCGAGAAATTCTACAGTGAGGCGAAGATGGTTGCCAAATTTAACGGCAATCCCAATATCGTAAGCGTCCATGATTTTTTCTATGAAAATGATACAGTGTATTTCACGATGGGTTATCTTGAGGGAGAGACCCTGAAATCATACCTGAAGGAAAAAAAGATCACCGAGGGGCAGGCAGTAAAGATAATGCAGGATATAAGCAATGCCCTGATGGCATCCCACAGTATGAACATCCTTCACAGGGACATTTCTCCGGATAATATCATGCTTTGCGACGACGGAAGCATCAAACTCCTGGATTTCGGAGCCGCAAGGCAGGTGATGGCAGAGCAGTCACAGAGCCTTTCGGTAATACTGAAGCAGGGATTTGCGCCTCTGGAGCAGTATCAGAAAAAGGGAAAGCAGGGACCCTGGACGGACATTTATGCGCTTGGTGCGACGATTTATCATGCCCTGACAGGAGATGTGCTGGATGATCCTATGACAAGACTCGATGATGATTCGGCCTTCGAGGAAAACAGACACGGTATATCAGAGGGGCTTTGGAATATCATTCATAAATCCCTGATGCTTCGGATCGAGGACAGATATCAGGATGTATTTGAGCTGAAAAAGGATCTGAATGCGCTCGAGATAAAGCCCGAGACGATATTTGATGTGAAAGAAGAGGTATACTCGGCTCCGACGGGGCGTACCGCAAGGGCTTTCGGAAGTACTGAAGAGGATCCCAACGCTACGGTTCTCCTCAGCTCCGGGAGCGAAGGAGGCATGGGAGGGAACGAGACCGTTGCGCTCTCTCCGGGGGAAGCAGAGGCTTATTCCGCGCCTGCATCCCGGGATAACGCACCGCTGCAGATGCAGGTACAACAGCCGGTACCCCAGAACGGCAGCATTCCAGCGGCTCCGGTACCTCAGAACGGCAGTATCCCTGCGGCTCCGGTACCCCAGAACGGAAATATCCCTGCGGCTTCGGTACCTCAGAACGGTAACAATCCTGCGGCTCCGAGGCGCCAGTCGCCGCATACTGCCGCGAAAAAACAGAATAAGGGAGTGAACCCGGTTGACATAATACTTCTTGCAGCTCCTGTTGCAGCAGTGATCCTGGCACTGATATTCTTTGCCGTCGGAAAGCACAAGGTGTCAGCTTACATCAACGATCCGGATAATCAGACGATAACAGAACCGTACAGTTACGCATACGAAGAGGAAGAGGATGAAATACCTGTTCTGCCGGATACATACGAGAGCAGTAAGTATAAATACACCATAGGATATGATTCGGCTCTGTATTCTGTCGATGATGATAATCCGAATCCGGTAGAGTTTATAAATGAAGACGGAACACATCATCTCGCGGTAGCATATATGGGAGTGGATAAAGACAGCGTGATAATCTACGATGCAAGGGACTATGCGGACAGGATAGATGCAAATAACCGGCTGCTGCTCCCTCAGACTTCATATAATGACCCGGAATCGGTTCAGTCTGCCGAGGGCGTTAATTCGCAGGGGCTGGATTATATCATGTATGAGTATACCTATACCGATGATGAGGACAGGAACTGGGAGGCTGAGCTTTACCTTTTTAACGGGAAGGGAGACTATGGATGCTATGCTGTTTATTCGCTGGTATACAGCGGAGCGGATGATAAGAACAGCCTTAAGAACGAGTGTCTGGGAAGCATAGATTCATTTAACCTGACGGAGGCGTATGATCCCGGAGAGTACACGATATATAAGTCTGACGAATACGGAATAGAATTCTCGACATATTCCGAAAGTGATGCAGAATTCACGGATGACGGAAGTATCTTTGTGGGATTTACGACGGACGAAGGAACAAGGAATGTAGGAGTTTTTCCGGGAGAGGAACACGGGGCCGACATGGCAGAAATGTTCAGGAGTCTCGCGGATGAATACTATACGGATCTTAAATTCGCCACGGATATGTTCCCTGTCGCAAGAGGAAGATACAACGGATATATGGTTGCCACGACCTATAAGGATAGCGGTAAGGAAAAACACGGAGTCTTTATGGCACTGTATACGGATACTTCAGATTCAAAATACAAGACTTATGTTATCGTGATAGACGATATCGATAAGGATCTGGATCATATGACGGAGGTCGCTGACGGATTCAGGTTTGACGGGGCGCCGGCGGTGGATCTCTCGGGGATCGACCCGAGTCAGGCCGTATCTTTTTAGAAGTGAGGCAGAGCCAAATGTATTGGGCCGTAGCACCGCGGCAGACGCGTGGCCCGGCACTGAACATTAACCGAAACGTTACACTGGACAAAACGGATTGAATGATATATATTCTAATACGTAAAAAATATATTCAGGGGGATGTAGTATAGCTTCAAAAAGCGAAACGTTTCGCCTGAAAAAGGGTATGAACGAGGAGGTATTTATCATGGCTAAAAACAGGTATATCGGGGAGTATCCGGCTATCGGTATCCGCCCCTGTATTGACGGACGAAGAGGACCGCTTAAGGTAAGGGAGTCTCTTGAGGATCAGACAATGGGGATGGCAAGATCCGTAAAGAAGCTTTTTGAGGAAAACCTTAAGTATTCAAACGGAGAGCCGGTAAAGGTGGTCATAGCAGACACAACGATAGGAAGAGTGGCTGAGTCTGCGGCATGCCAGGCTAAATTCAAGAAGGAGGGTGTTGCGATAACGCTTTCGGTAACACCCTGCTGGTGTTATGGATCCGAGACAATGGATATGGATCCGCTGACGATAAAGGGAGTATGGGGACTCAACGCAACAGAACGTCCCGGTGCCGTATATCTGGCATCGGTGCTCGCTACGCACGCCCAGAAGGGACTTCCGGCTTTCGGGATTTACGGAAAGGATGTGCAGGATGCTGATGATACAGTCATACCTGAGGATGTAAAGACAAAGCTCCTCCGTTTCGGAAGAGCTGCAGTGGCAGCAGCTTCCATGAAGGATAAGTCCTATCTTCAGATCGGATCCGTGACCATGGGAATAGGCGGCTCCATCATAGATCAGAGCTTCTTTGAAGAGTATCTCGGCATGAGAGTGGAATCCGTTGATGAGGTGGAGATCCTGCGCCGCATGGAAGAGCACATATATAATGAAGATGAATATCAGAAGGCTCTTGCGTGGATAAAGAAGTACTGCAGACCGGGCTTTGACAAGAATCCGGATTTCGTTAAGAAATCCGACGAGCAGAAGGAAAAGGACTGGGAGTTCACCGCAAAGATGGCCTGCATCATAGAGGATCTTTTCCAGGGCAATCCCAATCTTCCCGAAGGATGCGGAGAGGAAGCAGTGGGACACAATGCCATAGCAGGAGGCTTCCAGGGACAGAGACAGTGGACGGATCACTGGCCGAACTGTGATTTCCCTGAGGCGATCTTAAATACATCATTTGACTGGAACGGCGCCAGAGAGCCCTTCATACTTGCTACCGAGAATGATACCCTTAATTCCGCGAGCATGCTCTTTATGAAGCTCCTCACGAACCGTCCCCAGATGTTTGCTGATGTCAGGACATACTGGAGCACAAGCGCCGTAAAGCGTGTTACCGGCTATGATATAGAGGGTTACGCAAAGGAGGCTGACGGATTTATTCATCTTATTAACTCCGGAGCATGCTGTCTGGATGCCTGCGGTGAGGTGAAGGATGAGAACGGAAAGCCCGTCATGAAGCAGTGGTTTGATGTGACGGAAAAGGATATTGAGACGATAATGAATGCGACAGAGTGGTGTCCGGCAGATAACGGATACTTCCGCGGCGCGGGATATTCATCAAGATTTCTGACAAGGGCTGAAATGCCGGCTACCATGATAAGACTGAATCTGGTAAAGAACCTGGGGCCCGTGCTTCAGATCGCAGAAGGCTGGACCGTAAATCTTCCGGATGAGGTATCGGATGTGCTCTGGAAGAGAACCGACTATACGTGGCCTTGCACATGGTTCGCGCCCAGATGTGACGGAAAAGACGGATCACCTTTCAAGACGGCATATGACGTAATGAATAACTGGGGAGCAAATCACGGAGCCATCAGCTACGGTCATATCGGCGCTGATCTTATCACTATGGCTTCAATGCTCCGCATACCGGTCTGCATGCACAATGTTCCGGTGGATGACATCTATCGTCCGGCTGCCTGGAACGCATTCGGATCGGACAAAGAGGGTGCTGATTACCGCGCATGTCAGGCGTACGGCCCTCTGTACAAGACTATCAGATAATAAACGGATGATCGTATGAATAAAGGCGTCACGGCTGATGATGGATCGGTCGTGGCGTTTTTTTTGACCGTTAAGCCGGAAAGCAGAACGAGGATCCTGTTGACCAGAGAGGTTTCGAAATGAACCTTCACGACGGGAGAGCCTTGTATGTGACGTATGATATAGCAGACGAGCAAAAGAAAACTTAAAGCATACGCTGCCGTATCCTTCGTCTTCTTTGAAGGTGAGATGATCCCGAGCGTGGACAGAACAAACAATACAAAGGCAGCGAGTATTACGGGCCAAAGGGGATGGTAATAAAACGATCCGGCGATATCGCCTTTTGCTATCGAAAGAAAGGCCCTCGTGATCCCGCACAGCGGACAGGGGATCCCCAAAAAGAAATCAAGGGGACACTTGTATATCCTCAGGATGGTGAGGATTAGCAATATGACGATGGCAGCGAAAATAGCTGAAAACTGTCTTATCCGGGAACGCATGAATAAAGAAAAAGTGCAGCCTGCCATTTGACAGACTGCACAGATGATCAATTAAAAAAGGATTTCCTTACTTGGCATAAGCACCGTCGATGAAAACGATCTCTTCATCCGGACCGAATGCGCTTGATCCATATGCCTTGGTCATGGCGATGATCCAGTCTACCATAGCCCAGATACCGCAGCCACCTACGGTGATGAGCTTAACAACACCTAAGCCGATCTGTCCTCTGACAAACCTGTCTACTCCGAGAGCGCCTAAAAACCAGGCATACAGCCATACGAACATGTGCTTATTAAATCTCTTTTCCATAATCTCTCTCCTTTTGATATATTATTGCAAAAGATAAAACAACAGATATTTTATATCTTTTATCATTGAGTGTCAAACAGTTTCTTATGCGATTTGACATATACTTGACGGCTGTTTACTATCATCAGGAGTATTATAGCTTGTAATCTGTTATGCAGTTGTTATAAAATGAGAGTACTACTATAAAAAAATCAAGTAAAGAGTATAAGGGCTGTAAGCGCCCTGAATAAGGATTGGAAACTGAAATGGCAAAAAGCAGCAGGGTAACAATATACATTCCCAATCACGAACCGGCGGTCTTTGATCTGGACAGCTTCGGAAAGGAAACCGTAAGACTCGGACGCGGACCTATACACGGCGGAACGGGAGCGGTCAATAATGATATAGCTGTCCCGAATGAGATAGCTTTTGTTTCCAGAGCGCACTGCACGTTTTATCAGTCAGAGGGACACTGGTTCATCTTTGATGACAACAGCGCGAACGGTCTTAATTTTAACGGTGTGAAGATCTTCTCGCAGATGATGAGCGACGGAGATAAGTATTATATAGGAAAGAGCATCGAAGAAAGACTGGTCATAGCATACTCCTTTGGCGAAGCAGGTGCGGCGGAGCCTATAGATAAATTCAAGCTCAATCCGGGCGGAAAATACGTAATAGGAAGAGATGTCTCCTGTAATCTTGTGCTCGATCACCCGTCGGTCTCCAGATGGCACTGCGTCATAACCGGCACCAACGGGGAGTATTATGTGGAGGATAATAATTCCACTAACGGGATCATACTGAACGGTGCGCAGCTTCGGGGCAAGGTTAAGCTTAACCAGATGGACAAGCTGACCATTGCGGATACCACGCTTATTTTCACGGACGGAATGCTCTACATGCAGAAGCTTCGCGGTGGTGTATCTGTTTCGATCAGGAATGTCTACAAGAAGGTAAAGACCAAAAACGGGGAGAAGTTCATCACGAACGGAGTTAACCTTAATATCGAGCCCGGTGAATTTGTAGCGATCGTAGGCGGTTCGGGTGCCGGCAAGACAACCCTCCTGAATATCATATCGGGAATGGCCGAATTCTCTGCGGGAGATATCTTTATAAACGGTGAGAGCATAAAGACCAATGAGAGAAGCCTGCGTTCCCTTATGGGGTATGTTCCACAGAATGATATAGTATACGATAACCTTACTCTTGAGAGAATGCTGATGTATTCAGCAAAGCTCAGGATGCCTGTAGATACGACACCTGCCGAGATAAAGGCAAAGATAGACGAAACTCTTGAGCTTGTAGAGCTTCAGGCTCACAGGACAACAATGATAAGCCGGCTTTCGGGAGGGCAGAAGAAGAGAGCAAGTATCGCGGTTGAGCTGCTGGCTTCACCCAAGCTGTTCTTCCTTGATGAGCCCTCATCGGGTCTTGATCCCGGTACCGAGAAGCATCTGATGCAGATGCTGAAAAAGCTGTCGGAAACAGGAAAGACCGTTATCATGGTCACACATACCGTACAGAATATAAACATCTGTGACCGCCTTATATGTATGGGTAACGGAGGTCTGCTGTGCTATTCGGGACAGCCGTCACGCGCGCTGGATTTCTTCGGCAAGGAGGATATGATCGATATCTACGACGACCTCAATGAGAACTCCAAGGAGGTATCGGAACGTTTCAGAGCCGAGGAAGCAAAGAACAGACCCGGCGGAAGTGATGAAATAAAGGAGAAGGTCGTTCCGAAGGCAAGATACGCCTTTGTTCCCAAAAAGTTTTTCAAGCAGTTTTTTGTCATGACAGGGAGGTATGCCGAGATAATATTCAACAGCAGGTCGAGGCTCATTATGCTGCTGGCCATGCCTGTCGCTCTTACCATTCTTGTCTGTATAGCTTTTCAGGCAGACGGAAATATCTATAACTATCTGAATCTTACAGTGGACCGCGACTGTCTG
>CACZRA010000101.1 GCA_902783395.1 uncultured Lachnospiraceae bacterium | reverse complement strand
CTGAATTTGGAATGTTTACGTGTTTTCATTGCTGTAAGTATATACCTTATGCACAAAAATTGAAACAATATAAAAATAATGTATAATTGCACAACATTTTGTGGTAAAATCGATTAGGTTTGTTTTTCAATCCTATGATTAGTGTCAGGTTGCAGAAAGTTGGGAATATTTAAAAGTTTACTAGAACTGATCAGAAGCGATAAGAGCGGAGAGGGCAGGACCAACAGCCTTATGATCCTCAACAGGTACGTGGTGCTGTTGGGCATTCTTATGCATTTTATTTTCTGCGTATTTCTGAGCGCAAGGGGCTATCATCCTGTTAACGGGATATTCCTCGGCTCCAGTGTCGTTCTCGTTGTGATCTTCATTCTCACGTATTTTATACCCAGGAGTGATGTGATCGTTGCGATGCTCGGTATCACTACTTTTACGGTGTGCTTTCTTGCAGGCCCGGATCTCGGATGGATCGTCTCAGGTTACGGCTTCATGTATATCACGCTGATGCTCGTGTGGTATGATTCGTCAAAGAGCGTTCTTGTGAAGATAATAGAGAGTGCGGTTGTTACCGCCTCAGTATGCTTCCTCTTTGTTTTCAGGGGGGCGATGCTCGATATCAGGCTTTCCCATGCGGATTACGTCGTGATGCTGACCGTGAATACGGTCGCGCTCTGCCTGACTATATGTGTTGTGGCTTATTTCCTCTGCCGCGATAACGTGACAGACGAGCGGAAGCTCATGCAGTACAATGCGAAGCTTAAGGAGATGGCAGGGGTCGATCCCCTTACCGGCCTCATGAACAGAAGGGCGATAGGAGAGAAGTTCGAGGCTCTTCTTCAGGAGGACAATCAATGCATAACGGTCGCTATGGGAGATATAGACTTCTTCAAGAAAGTAAATGATACAAGAGGACATGACTGCGGTGACTATGTTCTCAAGACACTCAGCATGAAGTTCCAGAATTTCATGAAGGAAAGGGGATATGTATCGCGTTGGGGAGGAGAGGAGTTTGTGTTCATCTTCCAGAATTATAACGGCGACGATACTTACCCGCTTCTTGAAGATCTCAGACATGATATCGAGAATATGGAATTTGAATTCTTCTCACACAAGTTCCATATAACGATGACCTTCGGTGTAGAGGAGTATTCGCCGATGTTCGGTTCCGAGGAGGCCATCAAGAAGGCAGACGAAAAGCTGTATATCGGTAAGGAATCCGGACGTAACAGGGTGGTATACTGATATACTTAATTTTATAGAAGGGATATTTTTTTTCAATGTTTATCAAAGCTTTACTTCTGATCGTATTCTTTGCGATCATGATCTCTGTCGGTCTTTATTCCAGAAGGAATGCCACAAACGTAAATGATTTTGTCCTCGGCGGCAGAAAGGTAGGACCTTGGCTTACGGCTTTCGCCTACGGCACCTCTTATTTCTCGGCGGTCGTATTCGTAGGATATGCGGGACAGTTCGGATACAAATACGGCATAGCCTCCACATGGATAGGACTGGGAAATGCCTTTTTGGGTTCGCTTCTTGCATGGGTGGTGCTGGGACGCCGTACCAGGATAATGACAAAGTTCCTCGATGCCAAGACTATGCCCGACTACTTCGGAAAGAGATATCATTCCAAGGCTCTCCGTATAGTAGCCGCGGTCATATCCTTTGTATTCCTGATACCCTATACATCATCGGTATACAACGGTCTGTCGAGACTTTTCGGCATGGCCTTCAATATCCCGTATACGGTCTGCGTCATAGTAATGGCCGCGCTGACCTGTGTATATGTCATACTCGGCGGCTATATGGCTACCGCGATAAATGATTTCATACAGGGTATCATCATGATCTTCGGTATTTGCGCTGTCGTGGTCGCCATACTCAACGGCAACGGAGGCTTTACCGCAGCGGTAGGAAAGCTTGCGGAGATACCGTCCGATGTGCCGGTCACCATGGGGCAGCCGGGAGCCTTTGCAGCCTTCTTCGGGACAGATCCGCTGAACCTTCTGGGTGTTGTGATCCTTACATCCCTCGGTACATGGGGACTGCCGCAGATGGTCCAGAAGTTCTATGCCATAAGGGATGAGAAGGCGGTCCAGACAGGGACTGTCATTTCCACGGTGTTTGCGGTTATCATAGCAGGCGGTTGTTATTTCCTGGGCGGTTTTGCGAGACTCTATGATACGGCAGCCATATATAAGGAGGACGGCTCGGTAGCATACGATGCGATCATTCCTTCGATGCTTTCCACGCTTCCCGATGTGCTGATCGGAATAGTGATCATGCTTGTGCTTTCGGCGTCTATGTCTACGCTGGCCTCGCTGGTGCTCACATCAAGCTCCACGCTGACCATCGACCTGATCAAAGATAATATTATAAAGGAGATGAATGAGAAAAAGCAGGTCCTTGTTATGAGGATACTGCTGGTCGCATTCATTGTCCTTTCCGTCGTTATGGCGCTCAACCCTCCGACCTTCATCGCGCAGCTCATGGGAATATCCTGGGGCGCGCTGGCGGGAGCTTTCCTCGCGCCGTTCCTGTACGGCCTGTACTGGAAGGGAGTTACGAGGGCTGCGGTCTGGGCAAGCTTCATTATGGGAGTGGCTATTACGGTCGTAAATATGTTCCCTGCGATACAGTTCATAAAGAGCCCTATAAATGCGGGAGCGGCTGCGATGATCGCGGGACTTGTCGTGGTTCCCGTGGTGAGCCTTCTCTCCCCGAAGATGGAGCAGGGAGAGATAGATTTCGTATTCGACTGCTTCAAGGAGAAGCATATGGTGGAGCAGCGTTATGCCCTGCCTGATGACTGAGGAGCATTGAACTGAAATGATAAGGTACCCGGAAGACGGACGGTGGCTGCAAGATCTTATCGTCCTTCGTCCGGGTATTTTTTATTCTGAAAAGTCTGATTTATGGTAGAATAAAAGAGTAATGGCAGTAAGGATCACAGCATCACAGAATAATTGTATCCGGGAGGTATGATATGGAATATAAGGAAATAATCGAAGCCTGGCGGGCAAAGGATATACAGAACAGGGATGACCTTGCTTCCGCTATGGGGGATAAAGCAATAACACTTGCTTTTCATACGAACAGGTTGGAGTACCGTGATATCACATACCATGATACTGAGGATATCTTCAAGCTGAACCGCATAAACAACTTTACGGGAGATACCAGGATAGTATTTGCTATAAAGGATGCGAAGAACGCATGGAATCTCTTCCTGGATTCCTTCAATGACATGCGGCCTATAGACGAGGATCTCGTTAAGGAATTTCACTTTGAGCTGACCCTCGGGACCTATGCAGGAGAGAGATACCGGCATGGCGAGCGTCCCGGAGAGTACAAGATAGGAGACTATGTGACGGGAAGGTATGAGGTAGGTGCCCCTCCGGAGGATGTGCAGATGGAGATGCAGGAGCTTCTGGGAGAGCTTGAGGATGTGCCTTCAGCCAAGGTTCTTGTGGCTGCCGCGTATTTCCATGTTAAATTTGAAAATATCCACGGCTTTGCGGACGGCAACGGACGTACCGGAAGGCTGCTCATGAACTATTTCCTTGCCTGCAACGATCATCCTCTTATCATCATCCATGAGGAAGACAGGAAAGGGTATATGTCCGCTCTCGAAGCCTGGGATCTCAATCAGGACCTGGATCCCATGAAGACCTTCCTCGAAGAGCAGACAATAAAAACCTGGGACAGTATATAAGGGGATAAACCTGTATGAAGAAGAGAATCGTCTGTCGATTAATAGCGCCTATTATTATTTGTGCGGCTGTCTTTGTATCGGGATGCGGTGATAACTTTATTTCCTGACAAAGGATAAATACGTAGATGACGTAGTGGAAGAATATGCCGTCAATCTGCTTAAATCCGGATATACCGGAGATATAGGCGATGTCATCCGGGCTTATAAGGACGTTGATCTCGACGGCGACGGAGATGCGGATATCATCGAAAGGTACGGTGATGATAATGACGGCTACGGATACCGGATCAGTTTCACCGGAGGAGGGGATATTGAGACGGGAGCCTTTTCCTGCAGCCCGAACGAGGGGGAAGTCATAGAGTTCGCAGATCTGGATGGTGACTGCACGGATGAGATCCTTATCGCGCACTGCACCTCAAGTACGGCAGGCCCGCTGTACTGGCAGACCTTCCTTTATGCGAAAAATGACAAGGGGGAATGGAAGGGATTTCCTTTGATCCATGAAGATAATAAGCTTTATTGCAGTGATCTCCAGAATATGATAGAAGAGAGGACCGGAGTGCCGTATAAGGACCGGCAGATAAGGTTTGCCGGTGTCGAACTGACGGATGACGGAGTTGCGATGCTCGCGGACTTCGGCATGAAGGACGGCCCCGATCAGACTCTGGACTTTGAAGGGGTGATCCTTGAGCCTGACCTTTCAAAGATAAAGAAGGGCGAGGCTTCTGATGATGATGCTTTTATATTCAAAGGAAGCTCAAAGGAGAACGCGGGAAAATACTGGCCTCTTGATGCGGCGGAAGAAGGATCCTCGTTCGGAGCCGGAGAAGATGATCTTGGATCGGACGGTTCTGAAGAAGAGACCATACCGGAATACTTTGTGTATGTGAAGGCTCCGGACGGATATGCAAATCTTCGGACGGGTCCCG